>DASYWD010000099.1 GCA_035936415.1 Longimicrobiaceae bacterium | reverse complement strand
CCGCCGCGGGGTGCGAGGGCGACGAGATCTGCCTCATGCCGGCCCTCGTGGGGGCCATCGTGGGCGAGACGCTGGGCGTCCCCCTGGGGGTGCACCTGGCGGAGGGACGGCGCGGCAGCTACGCGCTGGGCGCGCTGGCGTCGGCCGGGATCACGGCCGCGGGGCTCGCCGGCTTCGCCCTCCTCGGCGACTCCGGCCCCCCGGCGCAGGGGATCGCCGTGCTGGTCCCCGTCGCGCAGCTCTGGGCCTCCATCGCCGTGGAGCGCCGCACCGCGCGCTGACCCGGATTCCCCGTCCACGCGAAAGACCCCACCGCCCGTGCCCGGGCAGTGGGGTCTTGGGTCTACGGCGGCGGCAGATCCGGCTCAGCGGGCCGGGAGCTTCTCCACCGTGAGGGAGTAGGCGCCCGTCCCCGCGTGCAGCGTGTTCACCCGCAGCACGTAGTCGCCGTCCTCGGGGAGGGCGATCGCCATGAGCGAGTCGTTCCCGCCCGCGCCGTCGTCCTGCGCGCCGATGTACTCGAACCGGCCCCCCGCCCTCCGGCCGAACTGGAGGTACGAGTCGAAGGCCGCGGAGCGCAGGGTGATCACCAGGCGCTCCCCGCGCTTCCCGGAGTAGATCCAGTCCTGGTAGTGCGTGTTGTCGAAGGTGACCGGATCGCCGTCGGTGAGCGCCGCCCGCACGGTCTGCCCCGCGCGGATCGGCCGCGCCTGCGGGTGCACCGTGGAGCCGGCGGAGGACGGGGTGGTCGAGCGCGCCGCGGCGCCCGCGCCGGACGCGGGACCCTCGGCGAGCTGCAGGGTGTAGGCGCCGGTCTTGCTCCCCTGCAGGCTGTTGGCGCGGAGCACGTAGGTCCCGCTGGCCGGGAGCGTCGTGGAGACGCGGGCGTCGCTGCCCCCGGCGCCGTCGTCGTCCGACGCGATCTCCTCGAAGCTCTCCCCGTCCGTCCGGCCGAGCACCAGGAAGGCGTCGAAGGCGGAGGAGCGGAGGGTGGCGCTCACCGCCTGCCCCGCCCTCCCCTGGAAGCTCCAGAGGTCGTAGTACGACTGGTCGTCCAGCCGGGGGTCGGTGCGGTCCAGCGAGCCGGAGACGGTCTGCCCCACGCGGATCGGCTGGGGGGTCACGACGACGGGAGCGGTCCCCCGCTCCACCTGCAGCGTGTACCGCCCCACGCTCCCGGCGCTGAGGGTGTTCGCGCGAATGGCGAAGGTGCCGTCCTCCGGGAGGGTGAGCTCCACCCGGGCGTCGGTCCCCCCGGCGCCGTCGTCGTCCGTCGCGATGCTGCTGAAGGCGCCGCCCTTCGCCATCCGCCCGACGGCGAGGTAGGCGTCGAAGTCGCTGGAGCGCATCGTCACCCGGATCCGCTCGCCGCGGCGCCCGGTGTAGGTGTAGAGGTCGTAGTACGACTGGTCCTCGGGCGCCTTGCGGCTGGACGCGGTGAGCTGGCCGGACACCGTCTGCCCCATGCGGAGTGCGGTCTGCGCCGTGGAGGCGCCGGAGCAGAGCAGGAGCGCGAGGGGGGCGAGGAAGAGGAGCGTGCGTGCGGGCTGCATCGGTGTGACCCCGGATCTGTCTGGTTCGTGGGAGGGTACGGCGGGAGGGACCGTACCGGCCCCCGGAGAGAGGAAGATGGCCCGCGGCGCCACCTCCGGCAATGGCCCGGACCCCGCGCGCCGGCCGTCCACGCCGCCCTCCCCTTTGCGCATCCGCGCCGGGGGCCGCAACTTGGTACGTCGCCCCACACCGCCGCGCCGCCCCGGAGCCCCCCATGGACCGGTCCGCCACGCTCCCTCCGCCCTCCGCCGCCCGCCCTCCCGAGCCGGTGCCCGTCGCCGCGCCGCCCTCGCGGCTGGTCTCGCTGGACGTGTTCCGGGGGATCACCATCGCCGGGATGCTGCTGGTCAACAACCCCGGCACGTGGGCGCACGTGTACGACCCGCTGGAGCACGCGAAGTGGCACGGCTGGACGCCCACCGACCTGATCTTCCCCTTCTTCCTCTTCATCGTGGGCGTGGCGATGACCTTCTCCTTCGCGGCGCAGCGGGAGAAGGGCGCCACGCGCGGCGCGATGCTGGGGAAGGTGGCGAAGCGCTCCGCCGTCCTGGTCCTGCTGGGGCTGGTGCTGGCCGCCTTCCCCTTCTACGGCCTGGACCCGGGGACGCTGCGGATCCCGGGGGTGCTGCAGCGGATCGGGGTGGCGTTCCTGCTGGCCTCAGCCGTGGTGCTCTTCGCCGGGCCGCGCGCGCAGGCGGCCGTCGCCGCCCTCCTCCTCCTGGGGTACTGGGCCGCGATGCGGTGGGTGCCGGTGCCGGGGCACGGCGCGGGGAGCCTGGAGCCGGACTCCAACCTGGCGGCGTACGTGGACCGCGCCGTGCTGGGCACGGCGCACCTGTGGAAGTCGTCGAAGACCTGGGACCCCGAGGGGCTGCTCAGCACCCTCCCCGCCGTGGCGACGGTGCTCCTGGGGGTGCTCGCCGGGCGCTGGCTCCGCTCCGAGCGCTCCCCGGCGGAGAAGGCGGTGTGGATGTTCCTGGCGGGGAACGCGGGGCTGCTGCTGGGGCTCGCGTGGCACGAGGCGTTCCCCATCAACAAGAACCTGTGGACCAGCTCGTACGTGGTGTTCACGGCGGGGATGGCGCTCCACTTCCTCGCTGCCTGCTACTGGCTGGTGGACGTGCAGGGGTGGCGCCGCTGGGCCTTCCCCTTCGTCCTCTTCGGGATGAACGCCATCGCGGCCTTCTTCCTGTCCGGGATCATGGCGCGCGTGCTCACCCTGGTGAAGTGGGCGGGTCCCGCGGGCGACCCGGTGACGCTCAAGGGGTGGCTGTACGAGACGCTCTTCGCCTCCTGGCTGGCCCCGCTGAACGCCTCGCTCGCCTTCGCGGTCTGCTTCGTACTCTTCTGGCTGGGGGTGATGTGGATGTTCTACCGCCGGCGGATCTTCATCAAGGTCTGAGATGAGACGCGCCCTCCTGCTCGCCGCGCTCCCCCTCTGGACGGCCGCCTGCGCCGTCCCGGCCGCGGCGCCCCCGCCGGGGCCCGCCCCGCTGCGGGTGCTGGTCTACAACGTCCACGCCGGCAAGGACGCAGGCGGGGTGGACAACCTGGCGCGGGTGGCGGAGACCGTGCGGGAGACGGGCGCGGACCTCGTGCTCCTCCAGGAGGTGGACCGCGGCACGGAGCGCTCCGGCCGGACCGACCAGCTGGCGGAGCTCCGGCGCCTCACCGGGATGCACGGGGTGTTCGGGAAGACGCTGGACTACCAGGGCGGGGGGTACGGGATCGCCCTGCTCTCCCGGTGGCCGGTGGCGGAGGACACGCTGATCCATCTCCCCGTCGACCCGCCGCAGGTGCGCGCCGGGGGCTCCCGAGAGCCGCGCGGAGTCCTCCGCGCGCGGGTGGACGCGCCCGGCGGCGCGGTGTACGTGCTCAACACGCACCTGGACGCCTCGCGGGAGGACGTCTACCGCCGGCAGGAGGTGGCGGCGCTCCTCCGCATCGCGGAAGGGCTGCGGGGCGGGAGCGCGCGGGTGCTGCTGGGCGGCGACCTGAACGCCACCCCCGAGAGCGCGGTGATCGCGGAGGTGCGCGCGGCGGGGTGGCGCGACGCGTGGGAGGCGTGCGGAAGCGGGGAGGGCTTCACCTACCCGGCGAAGGCCCCGGTCAAGCGCATCGACTACCTCTTCCTACCGGCCGGCGCGGGGTGCGACTCCGCGGCCGTCGTGGGCGCCGAGGTCTCCGACCACCGCGGCGTGCTGCTGGTCCTTTCGGGAGACACATGAGAACGCCGATCCGGACCGCCGCCCGCCTGCTCGTGCCCGCGGCGCTGCTCGCCGCGGCCGGCCAGGCGCATGCGCAGGACACGCTGTCCGTGCGGCCCGGGGCGCGGGTGCGGGTGACCGCGCCGGTGCTGGGGATCGAGCGCGAGGTGGGGACCGTGCAGGGCGTGCGCGGCGACACGCTGGTCTTCCGGGGGCGCGGCGGCGGCGAGCCGCTTCCCGTGCTCATCCCCCGGGTGGCGCGGCTGGAGGTGCCGCGCGGCAGCATCAGCCCGGTGCGGGGCTTCCTGATCGGCGGCGGCGCCGGGCTCCTGGTGGGCTACGGCGCGGCGGCCGCCCTGGCGGCCAGCGACGAGTGCACCGCGAGCGACTGCTTCACGGGGCGGACC
>DASYWD010000098.1 GCA_035936415.1 Longimicrobiaceae bacterium | reverse complement strand
GATCCGCGCCACCCTTCCGCACGGGCTCGTGCGCGCCGCGCGGGCGCTCGCCCGCGAGGCGGGGGCGACGCCGTACATGGTGCTCCTGGCCGGGTTCAAGGCGCTGCTGTCGAGGCACGTGGGAGAGGAGGACGTGGTCGTGGGCACGCCGGTCGCCGGTCGCGAGCGCGCCGAGACGGAGGGGCTGATCGGCTTCTTCGTCAACACCCTCGCCCTCCGTACTCGGGTGGTGCAGGCCGAGAGTTTCCGGGCGCTCCTGGCGCGGGTCCGCGAGACCACGCTCGCCGGGTATGTGCACCAGCACGCGCCCTACGAGCGGGTTGTGGCGGAGCTCCAGCCCCTGAGGGAGACCGGGACGCCGCTCTTCCGGGTGATGTTCGCCTACAACACGGCCCCGGAGCCGGCGCTCCGGCTCCCCGGGCTGGACGTCCGAAGCGTCGACGTGGAGCGCGGCGCGGCCAAGTTCGACCTGATGCTCTCTCTGGAGGACGGCCCCGGGGCGATCACGGGGGCGTGGGAGTTCGACGCGGAGCTGTTCGCCCGCTCGAGCGTCGAGGCACTGGCGGCGCGGTTCGTCCGTCTGCTGGAAGCGGCGCTGCTCGCTCCGCACACGTCTGTGGAAGACCTCCCGCTCCTCTCCGACGCGGAGCGCGAGGCAGTGCTCGCGGCCGGCAGGGGCGCCGAGTTGCCAGTGGCGGGGGGGACCCTCTACTCGAGGTTCGCCGCCCAGGCGGCGCGCACCCCGGATGCGGTCGCGGTGGAGTACGGCCCGGAGCGGATCACCTACGTGGAGCTGGACGAACGCGCCGGTCGGCTGGCCGGACGCCTGCGCGCAGTCGGCGTGGGCCCCGAGGTACGGGTGGGGGTCTGCATGGAGCGCTCCCCCGACCTGGTGATCTCCCTCCTGGCGGTGCTGAGGGCGGGCGGAGCGTACGTCCCGCTCGACCCCTGCTATCCCGCCGACCGCCTCGCCCACATGCTGGCCGACTCCTCTGCCGCGGTCCTGCTGACACGGTCCCGGCTCGCCGACCGGCTTCCGGCGGGTGTGGCCCTGGTCGTGATCGATGGCGTCGAGAGCCCGGCCGGGGAGGACGCGTCGACCCCCGCGACGAGCGTCGGGATGGAGAGCCTGGCCTATGTCATCTACACCTCGGGGTCGACCGGCCTGCCGAAGGGGGTGGGGGTCCCGCACGGGGCGCTCGTCAACCACATGGCGTGGATGCAGCGCGTCTTCCCGCTGGAGGCCTCCGACCGGATCCTCCAGAAGACCTCGCATAGCTTTGACGCCTCGGTTTGGGAGTTCTGGGCGCCGCTGCTGGCCGGCGCCACCCTCGTGCTCGCCGGTGCGGAGGGGCATCGCGACCCCGTGCAGCTCCTCCGCACCGTCGAGACGCAGGGGATCACGATCCTCCAGCTCGTCCCCTCCTTCCTGCGCACGGTGCTGGACGAGGCCGGTTTGCGGCGCCGCACGTCCCTCCGCCGTCTCTTCTGCGGCGGTGAGGCACTCCCCGTGGAGCTGGCCCGGCGCGCCCACAGGGTACTGGGCGCGGAGGTCGTGAACCTCTACGGGCCAACCGAGGTGTGCATCGACGCCACCTCTGCCGTCCACCGCGGGCCGGAGGCCGGCTCGACGGTCCCGATCGGGCAGGCGGTGGACAACGTGCGCGCGTACGTGCTGGACGGGCGGGGTGATCCGGTACCGGTGGGTGTCCCGGGAGAGCTGTACCTGGGGGGAGCACAGCTGGCGCGGGGGTACCTAGGCCGGCCGGAGGGGACGGCGGAGCGGTTCGTTCCCGACCCGTTCGGCGGGTGGCCGGGCGCACGCCTGTACCGGTCCGGCGACCGGGTGCGGTGGCTCGCCCCGGGGATGCTTGAGTACCTGGGGAGACTGGACGAGCAGGTGAAGGTCCGGGGCTATCGCGTGGAGCCGGGGGAGGTCGAGGCTCTGCTCCGCCGCCTGGACGGAGTCCGCTCCTGCGCGGTGGTCGTCCGCGAAGGCGAACCCGGCGAGAGGTGCCTGGTCGCGTACGTGGTGGGGACAATGGACGTGGGCGGACTCCGCGCGCGGCTGCGGCAGGCGCTCCCGGAGCACATGATCCCGGGCGCGATCGTCGAGCTGGATTCGCTGCCGCTCACGCCCAACGGGAAGCTGGACAGGCGAGCCCTGCCGGCGCCGGCCTGCGCCGTGGCAGGGGAGCGCCACGTCGAACCTCGTACGCCGGTGGAGGAGGTGCTGGCGGGGATCTGGGCGGAGGTGCTGCGCGTGGAGCCGGTCGGGGTGACCGTCAGCTTCTTCGAGCTGGGGGGGCATTCGCTCCTTGCCACGCGGGTGGCCTCGCGGGTCCGCGAGGTCTTCGGAATCGAGCTGCCGCTCCGGGCGCTCTTCGACGGACCCACGGTGGCGGAGCTGGCGGCGCGGGTGGAGGCGGTCCGGCGCGCAGCATCGCTGGTGCTTCCGCCCGTGCTGCCGGCGGCGCGCACGGGAGCGCTACCGCTCTCCTTCGCGCAGGAGCGCCTCTGGTTCCTGGACCAGCTGGGGCCGGGCAGCGGGTCCTACAACGTACCGAGGGCGCTGCGGCTCCGCGGGGTCCTAGACCGGGGGGCGCTGGAGCGCGCGCTCGGCGAGACCGTGCGGCGCCACGAGACGCTCCGGACGTGCTTCCGGCAGGTCGACGGCTCGCCGGTGCAGGTGGTCGCGCCGTACACGGGCGTCGCGCTGCCGGTGGTAGACCTCTCCGGGCTCGGCGGGGCGGAGCGCGATGCGCTGGCGAAGCGCCGCTCCGCGGAGGAGGCGTCCAGGCCGTTCAACCTCTCGGCGGGACCGCTCTTCCGCGTGCTCCTGCTCGCTCTGAGCGAGCGGGAGCACGTGCTGCTGCTCTGCATGCACCACATCGTCAGCGACGCGTGGAGCACGGACGTACTCCACCAAGAGCTGTCGGCGCTGTACGCGGTGTATCGCGACGGCGGCGAGCCGGCCCTCCCGGAGCTGCCGGTGCAGTACGCGGACTACGCCGTCTGGCAGCGCGAACATCTGCGGGGCGAAACGCTGGAGCGGCAGCTGGCCTACTGGAGGGCGCGGCTCGAGGGCGCGCCGGAGCTGCTGGAGCTGCCCACGGACCACCCGCGGCCGCCCACGCCGTCGTTCCGTGGCGGTACGGTGCCGGTGGAGGTCCCGGGCGAGCTGGTCGAGCGGCTGCAGGCGCTGGGGCGGAGCGAGGGCGCGACCCTGTTCATGGTGCTGCTCGGCGCCTTCCAGGTGCTCCTCTCCAAGTACGGCGGGAGCGAGGACGTGGTGGTGGGGAGCCCCGTCGCGGGGCGCACGAGGAGAGAGGTGGAGGGGCTGATCGGCTGTTTCGTGAACCCGCTGGTCCTACGGACCGACCTCGCGGGAGACCCGACCTTTCGCGGGGTGCTGCGGCGCGTGCGAGAGGTCGGCCTGGGGGGGTACGAGCATCAGGAGGTGCCCTTCGAGAAGGTGGTGGCGGAGCTGCAGCCCGAGCGCAGCCTCGGCCACTCTCCCCTCTTCCAGGTGACGCTCACTGTCCAGAGCACCGGAGGCCCGGGGCTACGCCTGCCGGGGCTCGCCGTCAGCGACGCCGACGTGGAGTTCGACGCCGCCAAGTTCGACCTCTCGCTGGTGGTCGAGGCGACCCCGCAAGGCCTGCTCGGCGGGCTCACCTACAGCGCTGACCTGTTCGAGCGCGGCACCATACAGCGGATGGTCGGGCACCTGGAGCGGGTGCTGGAACAGGTCGCAGAGGACCCGGAAGTGCGTCTCTCGGGCGTGGGGCTCATGGGGGAGGCGGAGCGCGCGCAGGTGATAGAGGAGTGGACCCGGAAGCGGGCGGAGCTTCCGGTGGATCGGTGCATCCACGAGCGCTTCGAGGCGCAGGCGGAACGGACGCCAGACGCGGTGGCGCTGGTCTGCCAGGGGACGAGCCTCACCTACGCGGAGCTCAAAGAGCGGTCCGACCGGATCGCGCACCGCCTGCGGGGGCTCGGCGTTGGGCCGGAGGTGCGCGTCGGTCTCTGCCTTGAACGCTCGCCGGGGATGCTCGTGGCGATCCTCGGCGTTCTCAGGGCGGGGGGCACCTACGTCCCGATCGACCCCACGTATCCGCCGGAGCGGATCTCTTACCTGCTGGAAGACTCCGGCGCTGCCCTGGTCGTGGCGCAGGACGCGACCCGCTCCGCCATTCCCGCCTCCGCGGCCGCGCGGGTGCTCGCCCTGGAGGCCCTGCTCACCGGCCCGCCCCCGGGCAGCATCGGCGTACCGCTCCCGGTGGAGGTCTCTCCCGAAAGCACCGCGTACGTGATCTACACCTCCGGCTCCACCGGCCGCCCCAAGGGAGTCCTGGTCACCCACGCGAACGTGCTGCGGCTCTTCGACGCGACCGACCCCTGGTTCGGCTTCGGCGGGGACGATGTGTGGACGCTCTTCCACTCGTACACCTTCGACTTCTCCGTCTGGGAGATATGGGGAGCGCTGCTCTACGGCGGCCGGCTCGTCGTCGTCCCCTTCGTCACCACGCGCTCTCCGGAGGACTTCCACCGGCTGCTGCTGGACGAGGGGGTGACTGTGCTGAGCCAAACGCCAAGCGCCTTCAAGCAGCTGGTCCAGGCCGACCGGGCCTCGGACGTGGACCCGAGCGCGCTGAGCCTGCGCTACGTCGTTTTCGGAGGCGAGGCGCTGGACACGCAGGCGCTGCGTCCCTGGATGGAGCGGCACGGAGACGAGCGGCCCCGGCTGGTGAACATGTACGGGATCACCGAGACCACGGTCCACGTCACCTACCACGTGATCACCCGCGCGGACTTGGAGCGTCCGGGCAGCCCCATCGGGGTGCCGATCCCCGACCTCTCGCTTCACGTCCTAGACGCTAACCTGGAGCCGGTGCCGGTGGGCGTACCCGGGGAGATCTTCGTGGGTGGCGCGGGGGTGGCGTGCGGCTACCTGAACCGGCCGGAGCTGACGGCTGGGCGCTTTGTCTGCGACCCGTTTTCCTCGGAGCCGGGGGCGCGGCTCTACCGCTCGGGAGACCTGGCACGGCGGCGCGTGAACGGGGAGCTGGAGTACCTGGGGCGCGCCGACCATCAGGTGAAGCTGCGCGGCTTCCGCATCGAGACGGGGGAGATCGAGGCGGTGCTGTGCTCGCACCAGGGCGTCGGCATCGCCGCCGTGGTGGTCCGGGAAGACACGCCGGGCGACAGGCGGCTGGTGGCCTACGCCGTTCCCGCGCCCGGAGCGGCTGAGCCTGCTCCGGCGGAGCTGCGCGCGCACCTGGTCGAGGTGCTCCCGAGCTACATGGTGCCGGCCGCCATCGTCCTGCTGGAGAGATTGCCGCTGACGGAGAACGGCAAGCTGGACCGCCGCGCCCTCCCGGCGCCCGCCGTCGGCCGGCCGCTCGGACCGGGGTGCGATTCACCCACCTCCGAGTCGGAGCGCCTGCTGCAGGAAGTGTGGCAGGATGTGCTCGGCGTAGAGCAGGTGGGAGTGCTAGAGAACTTTTTCGCGGCGGGCGGTGATTCGCTCCGCGCAGTGCAGGTGATTGCGCTACTGCGTGATCGCGGGATGGACCTCACCGTCCGCGATCTTTTCCAAGAGTTGACCATCCGTGGACTTGCGAGTCGTTTCGGTGCGACCAGCGAGACCACTGGAGCCGAGGAGGCGCCAGCTGGTGGAGTTCCACACCATCTGGCGGACCTGCCCGATGAAGAGATCCACCGCGTACGGGCCGTTTTCGGAGACCAGTTGGAAGACGCTTATCCGGCTACCCGGATGCAGGCGGTGATGCTCTTCGCGTACGCGAAGGATGCTGCGCGCGACGGTGTCTATCACCCGCAGCAGTGCCACCGCCTCACGGATGCGTCGCTCTCGGTCGGTGCGCTTCGCCACGCGATCGAGCAGCTCGTCTGCAGGCACGCGATCTTCAGGACCACCTTCACCACCGGGAGCGACGGCGCCCCGCTGCAAGTGGTCCGCAGGAGGCCTCCTGTACTCATCGACTACCAAGACCTGCGTGAGCTCCCCCGTGAGGAGCAGGAGCGCGCGGTACAGGCTCGGATCGCGGAGGACCTCGACACCCCGTTCGATCCATACAACCCTACGGTTTCGCTCATCCGCTTCGTGATATTCCATCGCGAGGACGGTGTGGCCGATCTGCTGATCTCGGCGCACCACGCAGTCGAGGATGGCTGGGGGAACGTGCACTTCCTCAACACTTTGTTCGAGGCGTACGCCGACGCCCGCGACGGCCGGAAGGTTTCCTCGGCGCCGGTTCCCAATACCTACCGGGAGTTCGTCGCGCTTGAGGGGGAGATCCTGGCTTCGAGGGAGGCACAGACGTTCTGGCGCGATCGGATGCGGCAGGCATCCCCCGCGTGGCCGGTTCGACGCGGTGGTACGGGTGGGTCCCAGCGCGAGTGCCGGGTCGTTCGCAAGGTCTCTCCGGAGCTGACCGCAGCGCTCCGCGAAGCCGCCTCGCGTGAGAGTGTTGCCCTGAAGGCGATATACCTGAGTCCCTACCTCGACATGGTGGCGATGCTCTCGAGCGTGGAAGATGCGTGCGCAGGCGTGGTATGGAACGGCAGGTCGGAGCGGCTCTCCGATCCGCTCACCGCGCTCGGTCTCTTCTGGAACCTCCTCCCGGTGGCGCGGCCTTTCACCGCCCCCGGCGGCGCCGCAGGTCGGGCCCGGGCCGTCCATGAGGGCCTCCTCGAGGCCGATCTCTTTGGGCGCTATCCGCTGGCGGAAATCATGGCGGCGAACGGTGGAGGGGAGCCGTTCTTCGCGACGTTCAACTTCCTCCACTTCCGACACCAGGCCGGACCCGACGTCGTGCGAGGAGGCCGCGTGGAGCCGGTCTACGTGCTCGACCGGCTTCATCTCCCGTTCAACCTGGCGGTCAGCCTCGCGCCGCGGACCGAGGGCGGGGGGCTGCACCTGGAATACGACGAGTGCTTCTTCAGCCGAGCTGATGCGGTCGCCGCCCTCGACACCTACCTCCTGCGACTTGGGGAGCTCACAGGCCGCTTCCAGTGAAATGAAGAGCTGTTGACATGATCCTTGTGGCGCTCTGGGAGCAGACCCGTTGGAGCGGCGAGCCGCTCGATTTCGAGTTTCCTCTCCTGGGCACATCTGAACTGCTCATCGAAAGAATGCACTTGCCCGACCGGGGAGCCACTCCCATTTTTGTAACACGGGTTGTCACGCTACCCTGGGAGCCGGATCGACGACCAGCAGCGGGAATGACAGCAGGGGCGGGGATTTCCGACGCCCAGCGACGCGTATCGACGCCGCCGCAGTGACATCCGCCCCGTTGGCTGCGCTCAACTCGAAGCCGGTGATCACCCCGGGCCAGCAGATCCTCACGTGCAGGCGGAAGCCGTAGTAGGTGCCCGGCTGGAGTGAGTCCTTTCCATAGCTGGCCTGACCTGCAAAGAGGCGGCTGCGCTTGGCCCGAGAGAACCGGCAGATCGGCACGGGCATGCTGTCGAGGATCGAGAAGTAGGGATCAAAAGCCACCCGCTCCAGTACGCACCGCCACACGAGGTACTTCACCCCCCAGAGGTTGGCCATCTGGCGCGTGAAGCTGGTGCGATGCACCTTCGTGAGGGCGGGGAAGAGATGGGTGTAATGCCAGCGAAAGAAGCGGTAGAGATCCGTCTCCTTCTCCAGCCCCAGGAACTCGCCGGCGAGTTCGATCGCGAGGACCTCGCTGTCACTCAGTGCAGGGGCAAATCCCCTCTGGCGCAGCCGCTGACGTGCCAGCAGATCGTCGCAGAGGCAGAAGATGTGCGTCAGGAAGAGTTCGGGGTCCATGGCAGTGCTCCTGCAGAGGGACTGAGGTCGGTTCGCAACCCCGAAGTCGCTGCTGGAAGCCTGCCATGGACCTCCTCATTGTAAGTTGCACACGGGGGTAGCTAGTGTCCATCCGGAAACCCCCATAATCCGGGCGGATCAGAGAAATAGTGGTGCGCGGTTCGGAGCGATGCAGGCCCGTCGGAGACGGCTCCGGATGGCCGGCAGCTGACTGGCAGCGCTCGGTTCGCGTCAGAGGCGGGGGTGCAGGGTCCTCGTGGGTACACTCCGCCCCTGGGTGGGGTGTCCGCGCCCCTGCCGAGCCGCTCAGGCGAGTTGGTGCCGGGCGAGCGTGAGCAGGTTCGCCGAGAGGATGCCGCCCCACACGTAGCTCCAGAAGGAGAGTTCTCCGCGCCAGGTGCAGCGATCCAGCCCAAAGGCGCGCTTCAGGAAAGAGATCACCCCCTCAATCCCCGCGCGGAAGTCCCGTAGCCGCTTGTACATCCAGGTGCTCTTGACCATCTCGGGCACCTTCAGCCCGCGTTTCTTCGCGAAGCAGACGTCCTGGATTCCAAGGCCCTTCGCCTCGCGCAGGTTCTGCTTCGAGGTGAAGCTGCCGTCCAGGGCTGCCTGGCGCGGCGGGCGGCCGTAGAGCTCCGTCTGTCGCTGGAGCATCCGCGTGGAGAGGGTCGAGTCGGCGGGGTTGCCCGGCTCGATCACGCAGTCCAGCACCAGCCCTGAGGCGCCCCCGCTCAAGTAGACCGTGTGCCCGTAGAGCGTCTCCCGCCCGTCCTTGATGATGATGTCCGTGTGCGGCTCGAAGAGCGAGACCACCTTTTCGCTCACGCTGAGTTTCTCGCCCCCAGTACGCGCCGCTGCGCCTGGTCGATCATGCGCTCCAGCAGCCGCCCGTAGTCGTTCAGCTTGAACGCCAGGCGCCTCAGTTGCTCCTGCGGCGAGTCCGCCAGCGCCGCTCTCGCGCTGCGGGCGTAGCCGAGGACCTTGTGCGAGACCTTCAGCAGGTCGCGGTACAGCGGCTTGCGCTTCTCCTGCGTGGGCGCGCGCTGGATCGCCAGCATCCGCCGCTTCGCCCGCTTCGTGTGGTCCCTCCACGCAGGGAGGTCCGCCCTCTTGGCGGCCTGCTCCAGCAGACGCGTGAGCACCCGCACCGCGTCCCACAGCAGCGTGGAGTCGCGCGGCGCGTGAATGTTCGTTTCCACCACCGTGCTGTCGATGCGCACCTTCCGGCCCCGCTCCACCCGCTCCCGCTCTGCCCGCTTCAGCAGCACGCGGTGGATCGCCTCCAGCGTCTGGGCTCGTACCTTCTTCAGGTTCTCCGCCACCGTCGAGCGCGAGGGAACTTCCTCCAGCGCCCCGAAGCGGCAGAACGTGCGGTAGCTGGTCGAGTCGATCAGGTGAAAGTGCAGCTCCTCGTAGCTGAAGCCGTTCATCTGCTTGATCACCAGCACCCGCAGCACCTGATCGCGGCTCATCCCGGTGCGCCCGGTCTGCGGGTTCTTCACCCCGCGCACCAGGTCTTGACCGACCCGCTCCGCCATGCCAGGTTCCTCATCCAGGATCCGGCTGATCGCTTCCAGCTCCCGCGCGTGCGGGTGGTCGATCCAGGGCCGATCCAACGAAAACTGGTCGTGACGGCGCATTCGAGTGTGCTCCGCGAGAGGTGGTTTGCGCTTCGTAACCCAAACCTACTCCTTCCGCGCGAGATCCAACACACCCGGGTACGCCGTTTTCTCTTGTTCTGATGCGGCCTTCTGAGTTTCCGGATGGACACTAGCTAGGGAGACCCGGAGCCGGGGCCCCTGCTCTGGAACAACCAGACCAGCGAGAAGCGCGTCCGGGTGGCACGCCTGGACGGCGACGTCCGCTTCGAGCCCTACCGGGTGCCGAACCCGGTGGTCTACTTCGACCCCACGGTGGAGGACTCCTGGCTCGGGACCTCGCTCCTCCTGGGCTTCACCCTGCGCCTGGACCCCGAGCGCCGGCGGATCCGCATGACGGCCGCCGACACGATGCTCCGGGTGCCGGCCACCGCACGCTCGGCTTCCGGCTTCGCGCGAGCGGTGGCGTCGCGCTGGTGAGCGACGTCGTCCCGGGCACCCCCGCCGCGCTCGTGCTCTCGTCAGGCGACGGTGATCGTGACGGGACGCGGGACGGCCGGGCTGTCGGTGGCGGAGGTGGGGATGGTGCCGGTGGCGCACGGGGTGCTGCCGGAGGGGGTCCGGGAGGAGCTGGACCGGGTGCCCTCTCCGCGGCTTGCGTGGGGACCCCGGAGCGGTCGCCGCGCTCCACGGGACGGCAACGTACGTGCTGCCGCCCGGGAAGGAGCCGAGGGGCCGCGCAGCCGTCGCCGGGTGGCTCACAGTCTCCGGAGAACTTCCGAGCCGAGTCGTGCTGATGATCCTACCAGCAGCAGGGCTCCGCACTCGCACGCATCGTCGGCGGGCTTGTGGAGGGAGCAGAATCCAGACTATGATAATGGGTCTTATCGAAGGTCAGGCGCGACGGCAAAGGGCAGGGGCACCCCGCACCGGCTCCGGGTGCCCGCCAGGAGGATTTCGCCACGGATCGCGCCTGGTGCCTCCGGAATTCTGCGGACGACCTCCCGAGTCTCCCCACCCGACGATCGTGCGTCCTGTGCGAACTGTGGAGGTCGGCTTTTCGCTGGCTCCCCTGAAACCTGCTCCTGGTCCTGTCCGGTGTGCGGACAGATCCGGATCCACCGTCCAGCCCGCCTTCCCGCTTCAGCCGTCATGACCATCACACCCGTGGAGCTTCCGGCCGGCGCTCTCATTCGGATCGCGCCGGTAGAGATCGCCGTCGTCCAGGCTCCCGACGCCGACCCGGTCTCGGTCTACCTCGCGCAGCTCGCGCCCACGTCGCGGCGGGCGGTGCGCCACGATCTGGACGTGATCGCGGGGATGCTCTCCGGAGAGGAGGCCGATGCCCAGGGGATCCCCTGGCACCTCCTGCGCTACCCTAACACCGCGGCCATCCGCCAGCAGCTCGCCGAGCGGTACGCCCCCACCACGGCGAACCGGATGCTGTCGTCCCTGCGCGGCGTGCTTCGCGAGGCGTGGAACCTGGAGCTGGTCTCCGCCGAGGACTTCCACCGCGCCGTGAGCATCCGGGCCGTCAAGGGGAGCCGCCTTCCCGCGGGGCGTGCGCTCACCGCCGGCGAGATTCGTGCGCTCTTCACCACGTGCGCGGAGGATCCCCGCCCCGCCGGGGTGCGGGACGCCGCGATGCTCGCGGTGCTGTATGGGGCGGGCGTTCGGCGGGCCGAGTTGGTGCAGATGGATGTTAGTGATTACGAAATGGAGACCGGGGCCGTGCGCGTTAGGTCAGGCAAGGGGAACAAGGACCGGATCACGTACGTGCAGGGGATGGGGTGCACGGCCGTGGAGGTGTGGATCGCGGTGCGCGGGCCGGAGCCCGGGTCGTTGTTCGCGCCGATCCACCGGAGCGGGAAGATCCAGATGCGTGCCCTGCGGGAGCAATCCGTCTACGACATGCTCCAGCGGCGCGCGACGGAGGCCGGCGTCCCGCCCTTCTCCCCGCATGACCTGCGGCGCACCTTCGCCGGCGACCTGCTGGATGCGGGCGCGGACATCAGCACCGTGCAGAAGCTGATGGGTCATGCGAGCGTGAACACCACGCAGGGGTACGACCGGCGCGGCGAGGCTACGAAGCGGAAGGCGGCGGGCTTACTCCACATCCCGTACGCCCGCCCGGGGTGACCGGGCAGCCCGCCCGGGGTGACCGGGCAGCCCGCCCGGTGATCGAGCCGACGGCCCTCGTGGACGGAGAGGCATTCCGGTCGAGGCCGAGCACCTCGGAGTACCGACTCTGCGGACGCGCCGCATCCGCTGCTCCCCCTGGCCCTGCTCCTCCTCACCGGCCTGTACCTCTTCATCCTGCCGCATGCCGCCAGGCTGCGCCGCCGACGCCCCACCGGCGGACCACTCCCGGGATGGTGAGTACTTATGCGGGCGGCAGGGTGAGCTGCCAGGAGACGCCGAAGCGGTCCTGCAGCCATCCATACCGGGGGCTGAACGGGTACTCCCCCAGCGGCATCAGTACCGCGCCGTCCTCGGAGAGCCGCGCGAAGCGCTCGTCGATCTCCGCCTCGCTCGCGCAGACCACGTGGAGCGAGACCGACGGCGTGAAGGTGAAGGCGTGCTTCACCCAGCTGTCGATGCAGAGGAACCGCTGTCCGGCGAGGGTGAAGGCGGCGACCAGCACCGACCCCTCCGGCCCCGGCCCCTCCGGACCGTAGCGCTCGATCGACTCGACCGCGCCGTCGAAGAGGGAGAGATAGAAGGTCATGGCCTCCTCGGCGCGGCCCTCGAACATCAGGAACGGGGTAACCTGCGGACGCGGATTGCTCATCGGGCTCCTCAGGGGTGGGAAGGTGTGCGGACGTGAGCGTCCGGGTAGTGGTCGGCGACCAGCTTCAGCTCGACGCCGTGTTCGAGCAGCGCCTTCAGCGCGGCGAGGACGAAGGAGAACCCGCCCATCGAGTCCAGCGCCTGACGGACCACCTCGTCACCCCCGCCCGCGAACCCGGAGTTCGTGATGCTGACGTAGGTGGTCCCGTCCGGCCGGGCGGTGAACACCCACTCGACGCGGGTCGGCGGCTCGTCCCACTCGATCAGGATGCGCTCGTCCGGGTCCAGCTCCAGCACCGTCACGTCGGTCGACGCGCCGTACATCTCCCACGTCCATCGCGCCCTGCCGCCCGGCTCCAGCGGTCCGCTGCTCCGGGTGAACCAGAACCTCGTCGTGACGGACGGGTCGGTGAACGCCCGGAAGACCTCGGCGACGGGGCGGCGGATCAGCATCCCGGCTCTGACCACGGGCTGAGAATCGAGCTGCATCGTTCCACCGGTCATCGGGTTCAGCGGGCTGCGGAGCCGCCGGCAGCCGGGGCGGCCGCGAAGCGCTCGGCGTACTCGGCCTCGAGCCGCCCGTGGGTCGACCAGAAGCCGCGCGGCTCCCGCCCCTCCAGCCGATCGAGGAGGATGCCCAGGTGGGTGTGCCACCCGGCTGCGACGCTGGTCATCCCCTCCCGGCTGCGGAGGCGCCGCTGGGTGACGACCAGCCTCACCTCCCCGCCCCCGGTCGGGAAGAGCTCGAAGGTGACCTCCGAGTGCTCCTCCCCGTCGCCCCAGGTGTAGCGCAGCAGGCGGGGCGGCTCGCAGGCGAGGACGGTCCCGTGCATGACGTGCCCGTCCTCGTAGGCGCCGTACTTCGCCGGCGGCTTCGTCTCGTGCGACAGGTCGGCGTGGCGGAAGCGGTGCTCCACCCGGCCGCCCGGCCGCAGCTCCATCTCACCCGGCGCCAGCCAGAGGCCCCGCTTCTCCGAGTCCGTCAGGTAGGCCCAGATCCGCTCCACCGGCCCCGGCAGCCAGCGCTCGATCCGCACCTCGCCCAGCGCGGGGCTGGTGCCGAGCGCCTCGTTGTCGTGCCTCATCCGCGTCGCTTCCTCCGTTGAGGGTGGGTGGGTTCGCCGTCCTCGGCCCGGAGCGCCGCCTCCAGCGCGTCCAGCCGAGCCGTCCAGAAGGCGCGCTGCCGGTCGATCCACTCGGCGGCCTCGTCCAGCGGGGCGGGGTCCAGGGAGAGGATGTGCTCGCGGCCCTGCCTGCGGCGGCGCACCAGCTGGGCACGCTCCAGGATACGGATGTGCTTGGAAACCGAGTTCAGCGAGATGTCGAAGGGCGCCGCCAGCTCCGTCACCCGCGCCGGACCGCGCGAAAGGCGGGTCAGGATCTCCCGGCGCGTCGGGTCGGCCAGCGCGGCCAGCGTCTGATCGAGGCCGGACCTATCAGCCACAACACACCTCCCTCGCACGAGCGGACGACATTCACCCTCATGGGTGAATATACCCCCGCACAGGACATCGTCAAGAGAGGACCAGATCGCGCGCCGGCCGGGCTCGTGCCGGCCAGGCGGACGCGGACGCCGCCCTGCCCCGCGGGAGAGATGCAGCGTAAGATGTCTGTGCCGGGCGCTACCGGACCGGGCGGGGCGGGATCGAAGCTCCCGGACCGGCGGAGACGTGTCGATCAGCCGGCCACCAATTCGTCATGTGGACGTTCCACCATCGAGCCAACCCTTTCCGAAAGGACGTCTCATGCGCTACACGCTCCTCCTCCACTATCCCGAGATGACCGCAGAGGACCTCGGGCAGGAGGCGATGGAGGCCGGACAGGCCGCCTTCCACGCCTACGCCGCGACGATCGACGAGGCCGGCGTGCTCGTCTCGGCCGAGGTCCTGCAGCCGTCCACGCACACGACGACGGTGGCGCTCCGGGACGGCGGCCTTCGCGTGCAGGACGGACCCTTTGCCGATACGAAGGAGCAGCTCGGCGGCACCTTCGTGATCGACGTGCCCGACCTGGACGCGGCGCTCGCCTGGGCGGAGAAGTGCCCGGCGGTGGAGTGGGGCACGGTGGAGGTCCGCCCCTCGGCCGTCCGCTTCACAGACGGTCGGTGGATCCCCGCGGGGTGACCCCGGCAGGCGGCGAGACCCACGCCGGTGGAGTGGCGCCGGCGTGGGCGCGAGCCGAGCAGGTGGCCCGTTCCTCCTACGGGCGCCTGCTCGCGATCCTGGCGGCGCCGGGCGGCGACCTGGAGCTGGCCGAGGACTGCCTGGCGGAAGCCTTCGCGCTGGCGCTCCGCACCTGGCCGGAGTCCGGGATTCCCGGAAACCCCGAGGCCTGGCTGCTGACAGTCGCCCGCAACCGCCGCCGCGACGTCTTCCGGTCTGCCGCCCGGCGCACCGAGACGGCCCTGCGCGGCGACGAGGCCGGAGCGGTGGATTCGATGCTGCAGGATCTCGACCCGGAGGCCATCCCCGACCGGCGCCTGGCGCTGCTCTTCGTCTGCGCGCACCCGGCGATCGACCCCGCCGTGCGCGCGCCGCTCATGCTGCAGACCGTGCTGGGCTTCGAGGCGCAGCAGATCGCGGAAGCATTTGCCGTGTCGGCGTCGGCCATGGCCCAGCGGCTCGTGCGCGCCAAGCGCCGCATTCGGGAGACGCGCATCCCCTTCGTCGTCCCCGACCGGACCCGGATGGCGCCGCGCCTCAATGCAGTGCTCGAGGCGATCTACGGCGCGTACGCGATCGACTGGCGGCTCGTCTCGGGCACCACCACGCGCGACTCGCTCGCCGGCGAGGCGCACTTCCTGGCGGGCACCCTCGCCGAACTGCTCCCGGGCGAGCCGGAGGCGCTCGGCCTCGCCGCGCTCCTCTCCCTGTCGCTCGCGCGGGCGGAGGCCCGCGGCTCGGCCGAGGAGTTCGTTCCCCTCGAGGAGCAGGACACCGCCCGCTGGGACCGGGGGCTGATTGCCCGGGGGGAGCAGTACCTGCGCCGCGCCCGGGCGCTGGGCCGCATCGGCCGGTTCCAGCTCGAAGCGGCCATCCAGTCGGTCCACTGCGCCCGGGCGGTCTCGGGCGCCACCGACTGGGCCGCGCTGCGCCGGCTGTACGCGGCGCTGGTCTCGACCGCACCGACGCTGGGGGCGAGGGTCGCCCTGGCGGCGACGGTCGGCCGAACCGGAGGGCCGGCGGCCGGGTTGGCCGCGCTCGACGGCATCCCGGACGCGGGGGTCCAGCGCTCCCAACCTGCCTGGGCGACGCGGGCACACCTGCTCGCGGCGGCCGGCCGGATGGAGGAGGCGGGGCAGGCCTTCGAGAAGGCCATCTCGCTCACGACGGAGCCGGGCGTTCGCCGGTACCTGGAGCGCTGGCGATCGGCGTGCGCAGGCGATCCGAGCTGACGTACGCCGGCGGAGATGATTTGCGGGATTCTCGGGCGCTCGCGGTGAGTCCCGGGCACGCCGCTAGTGTCGCGACTGCGCGTTCTGCTTCAGGTGAGGTCGTCAGGACGCTTCCTGTTGGAGGTGCAGTCCGACGCTGCATTAACCGACTCCCGGCGGAGGCGACTGTCAGGTCGACACCATCACCGTACAGTCGAACGCGGGATAACCGCACTTATGTTGCAGTTACCGTCTACTCCTCGCGTGGGTAACGCCTGCACGACGGCGCTGCTCCGTCAGCCCAAATCCTCTGCGGTCAACGGATGGCACGCTGAATTACGGGCTTGGAAGAAGTCTCCCAGGAGCGCAACTGTGCTGTAGAGGGTTGCGAATTCTGACAGGGGCTGGAGATTCAATCCGAAAGTGCCGTACTGGGGATTGCTCGGGTGATCTGGGCGAATCAGCCCTTGGATAAACACATCCTGAAGCTAGTTTGTCGGGCCGACCCGAATAGGGTTGCTGCTTCTCATCAAAATCGTAGATTGGTTTGTCCTGCCTGACGGCCCCTTCCAGACATGTTCCCTGCTTTTCCATGTGGCCCGATAATGAAACGGAGCGCGACTTCCTGAACTTCTCGGGCGTTGCGGACACAGTCGCTGAGATCATCGTTCAGGCACGGGGACGTCCGATCTCGATCGGCGTTTCTGGAGCGTGGGGTATCGGGAAGTCTTCGATGATCAAGCTCACACGGGCGTCGCTCGCGCGGCGACCGCGCCAGAAGGGTGAGCACGAGTTCGTCTTCGTCGAGTTCAACGCGTGGCTGTACCAGGGTTATGATGATGCTCGGGCCGCATTGATGGACGTGATCGCTGGGAAGCTCGCGGCGGAGGCCGAAGAGCGAGAAACGGCGATTGACCAGGCTAAGGACCTCGTGAAGCGGGTGAAGTGGGTGCGAGCCGCTAAGCTACTCGCTGGCACCGGGGTCTCGCTCGCACTCGGACTTCCTCCGATCGGTCTGTTCGGTGAGATGTGGGCCCTGGGGCAGAGAGCGCTCTCTGGTGGTGTCGATCAGGGGCTGATCCAAGATGCGCAGCGGCAGACGGGGGAAGCTACGAGCGCCGCAGCCGGGCTTCTGAACCCGAGAAGCGAGAGCTCTCCACCAAAAGAGATCCAGGCATTGAGGGACGCCTTCGAGCAGACTTTGAAGGAGCTCGGCGTCACTCTCGTCGTGCTGATCGACGACTTGGATCGCTGTCTACCCGAAACAACGATCTCGACCCTCGAGGCGATCCGACTGTTCCTGTTCTTGGAGAATACCGCGTTCGTGATCGCCGCCGACAACGACATGATCAAACACGCGGTGCGGAAGCACTTCGAAGGGGTCGACGACGATCTGCTCGTGACCAACTACTTCGATAAGCTGATTCAGGTGCCGATCCGTGTACCTCCGCTCGGGACGCAGGAGGTTCGTGCATACATGATGCTGCTCTTTGTCGACAACAGCGATCTTGGCGGAGAAATCAGGGAGAAAATCCGTGCCGGGGTCTGCGCCCAGCTGCGCCAAACCTGGCAGGGGAAGCGGGTTGATCGTGCCTTCGTGGAGTCACTGCACGATGAGATCCCAGCTGAGCTCGTAGGGAAGCTTGATGCCGCCGACCGACTTGCTCCGCTCATGACGACCGCATCCGGCATTTCGGGAAATCCGCGCCTGATCAAGCGGTTCCTGAACGCCTTATCCATTCGCATGACGATCTCGAATGCTCAGGGTGTGGGAGTCGATGAGGCGGTTCTGGCGAAGCTGCTGTTATTCGAGCGCCTGGGGAATCCGAAGGCATACGCGGCGTTGATGACGGCCGTCAGCGCGAGCGAATCGGGCAAGCCCTCCTTCCTCGCGGAGTGGGAAGAGAAGGCCAGCGCAGGCCAGGATCTCGCACTTGACGTGCCCTGGGACGACCCGTTCGTCCGCGAGTGGCTCACCCTGCCGCCGACCCTCGCGGACAAGGATCTCCGCGGCGCGCTCTATGTGAGCCGGGAGCATGCACCGCTCGTCACCCCCGAGGATCGGCTCTCCTCAGAGGCTGCCGATCTTCTATCGGCGCTCCTGCAGCACCCGGAGATGGCCGATGGCCTGAAGAGCCGGTTGACCGACCTGCCGCGCACGGAGTCTACGATCCTGATGGACCGCCTCTTGGAGCGCGCACGACAAGAGCAGGAGTGGGGCGTGCCACCGATCATGGAGGCGTGCTTGGTTCTCGCGGCAGCGGATCCCGCTCAGGGAGCTCGTCTGGCGGCGTTCCTTCGCGAGCGTCCGGCGCAGCAGATCCAGCCCAACATCGTGCCGAAAATCAGCGACCAGCCCTGGGCCGGGGACGTATTCGCCAAGTGGGAGCAGGGCGGCGTGGACAAGCCCGTGAGAAACGCAATAAAGCGATGGAGGGAGCGTGGGAACGTCTCAGTCTAGCGTGGGACCGGGGCCTGGTGTCCCCATGGTGCCGCCGTGGGTGCCGGACGTGCCAGAAGACGGAAATGGGGATCAGGCCGTCTCGCCCGATGCGCCGGCGCCACCACCAGGGCCGGCACCAATCGCACCACCCGCGCGCTTCGGAGGCGCGCGGAGGAGCCTAGGCTCATTTGCCCGCACTGGAGACCGCAGCGACATGCGCCGCGGCCTGGGGCACTATGTGCGAAGTGGATACGGAGGCGCGGGAACAACCACACGCCGCTTTGCCGGGACCGCCCGAACCGCGGGAGCACTGGATGCTGCCCTCGCCGGTGCTGCGGGTCGGCAGACCGTACCCGGAAGCCCGCTCGACCCGGTGCTGCTCGAGGGCCGGTCTGCCGAGCAGGTCATGAATGCCATCGTCGAAGCCGTGCGCCCCATAGACGGGTCTCAAGATACAGAATCAGCACGGGTCGCGATTCGGGATTCGCTGGCTGAACTGCTAACACGTTTCCCCGAGGCGGACTTGCTGAACCTTAACGCGGAGCAGCGGGCCTTCGTGATCGAGAGGTTCACCGCGTCCGACGTCTACAACCGCTTTCACCTTGACGTAGGCCGGGCAATCGTCGAGAACGCACCGACGGCTGCGACTGCCCTCTCCCGTCTTCGGCAGGTGAAGGATTATGTGAAGGAGGCGGTCGCTGCCTCGTTTCGCAGGCTCCGGGATGCAGGACGTGCGCTCACGGCAGGTCGGGTCAGTCAACTCGTTCGTGATGCTCTGGGGGAGACGTTCCAGGTATTCGAAGGATACGCCGAATGAGACTTCTTTGCGGCCCCAAGTCGTTCGATCCCCCCCCTGCAGAGGGTGAACCCCTGCGGGTAGTCCTGTATGGGCTGCCTGGCGCTAAGGAATACGGGAGTGCGGGAGCGGCTGCCATGGCCGAAGTGATTCGCCGCAGACTCGATCCAGCGCCTCGCGCCTGGGATCTGCTGTCGTTGGCGCTCTCGGTGATCACCGCCGACTTCGCAGGTTCACGCGACGACAGCCCCGATGGATGGACGCGGGAGTTCGACCTGGAGATCGCGGTGGCTGACCCTGACTTTTGGAATAGCCAGGCGGATGCGATCAGTCAGGCACTCGCGTTCCTCACAACGGACCGCTGGCGGCTGCGCTTCCATGCGGGAGGCGCGCTGCCTGCGCCGCCCGACCGGCCGATTCACCCGGAGGAAGACTCCGTCGTCCTGCTCTCCGGCGGACTGGATAGTCTTGTCGGATCAATCGACCTGGTAGCTTCCGGACGGAGACCGCTTGCTGTGAGTCAGACGGTCCGTGGAGATGCGGGCAAGCAGGTGGAATTTGCCGCGATAATCGGTGGCGGTCTCAACCACCTCCAACTGAACCACAACGCGTACGCGCCAGATGCTGAGGAGGGCTCGCAGCGGGCACGGTCGCTCATCTTCATTGCCTTCGGCGTCCTGGCTGCAACCGCGCTCCAGCATTATCACGAGGGCGAAACCGTCCCGCTCTACGTCTGCGAGAACGGCTTCATCGCGGTGAATCCGCCGCTAACAGCCGGGCGAATTGGGAGTCTGAGCACCCGCACCGCGCACCCCGTGTTCCTGGACCGGTTGCAAGAGATCTTGAACGCTGCCGATCTACGCGTCCAGATCGAGAATCCGTATCAGGTGGCGACGAAAGGGGAGATGCTTCGCAACTGCGCGGATCAGGCGCTGCTACGGAGGGCGGCAGTGGTTTCCACCAGCTGTGGCCGCTTCCAGAGGTACAACTATCAACACTGCGGGCGTTGCGTACCCTGCCAGGTCCGTAGAGCGGCATTCCTGGCGTGGGGTGTTCCTGATACGACGGACTACAAGTTCAAGGATCTGGGAAGGGATGATTCAAACCATGCGGGCTTCGACGATGTCCGGTCCGTCGCGATGGCAATTGCCCAAGTCGAGCAGGATGGCCTCAACAATTGGATCGGACCTACGTTGAGCACCCTCACCACCGTGAATGCCGCGCCGCTCCAGGCGCTGGTGGGTCGCGGGCTTGAGGAGTTGGCGGCGTTGCACCGGGCTTACGGAGTAAAGTGATCGACTTCCACTGCCACTTAGATCTCTATCCGGATCCGCATCAGGTCGTGCAGGAGTGTATCTCGCGCAACCTGTACGTGCTTTCGGTGACGACTACGCCGTCTGCGTGGCCGGGGACATCCTCGCTGACCCGGGGATCGAGTCGGATTCGAACTGCCCTGGGGCTGCACCCCCAGCTTGCTCACCAGCGCAGGTCCGAGCTGCCGCTCTTCGAGCAGTACCTCGCGCGGGCGCGCTACATCGGAGAGGTGGGTCTTGATGGCACTCCGGAGTGTAGGCCGCACTGGTCGGACCAGGTCGCGGTTTTCACTCGGATCCTGCGCGCCTGTCAGCAGGCAGGTGGACGAATTCTCTCCATCCACAGCCGACGCGCTGCGACTGCGGTACTCGACCTCCTAGAAGCCCATACCGGGGCCGGCGTGCCGGTCCTTCACTGGTTCTCGGGCACCCAGCGTGAACTTGCGCGTGCCGTGTCCCTCGGTTGCTGGTTCAGTATGGGCCCTGGCTCGCTGGGGAGCGATAAGGGACGGGCGTTGGTTCGTCGAATGCCGCGGGACCGAATCCTCACCGAATCAGATGGTCCTTTCGTGCAGGTAGGTGGTCGGGCTGCGCTCCCGTGGGACCTGGATCAGGCGGTCACCGCTCTGGCTGGAACCTGGGGAGCGCCGATTGCGGATGCGCGGGCGCAGCTCTTCAAAAATCTGAAGCAGCTCCTTCTGACTTCAGGAGAGGGAGTCCAAACCGGCGCTCGAACGTGACGATCTCCGCGAGCGTAGACCGAAGCGGTACCACAGTTCTCCGTCGGGCAGATGGGCGATAGGCTGGAGTTGGCCTGACATACGGCACCGCCGAAGGGATCACTGATGGCAAGCCTGCTCAGCACGCATTCTCCAAGATCACGTCTTGTCCCAATACCCAACCGATACGGTTGGCAAATTGGTCCGATCCTCCTTCGTACTCGGTTCGAGTACGAACAGTCGCACCTCGTCGCCCGTCACTGATGGCGCTTATGAGTACATCGTTGCCGAATAGCTTTCTCGCGAGGACACTGCATGATTCGCTCGGGTCCTGGTGATTATGTACGGTCTGCAGCCTGGATCTCACTGGGAACGACAGATTTGGTTTCGGTGTGCGCCGTGGCAGCACGGCTGAAGCTGTCATAGACCTTCCGGGTATACGAAGTCGAGAAGAGCTCTCCCCGTGTTTGACGGTCAGTCCAGTAGGAGCCATCTAGCCCATCCGGTGGACTCGCCCGGACGTTTAGCACGATCGCGCCGTAGTGAATTGGACTACGATGCCGGACCAGGAGCTTGGGTTCGGCTTGGTACACTCCCGTCACCACGTACAGGCCATCCGGGAACCCGACGATGTCCGAACCCAGCATCTTCGAAGACGACTCTGCGGTCATCAGGCGAAGACTGATCGACGTGTACGTCTGCCGTACCGCGAGATAAGCCTGGATCGGGCCTACACCCTGCCCAGATTCGGGATCCTTCCAGTCTGATTGCAGAGTAACCGCCCAAGTTCCCTGCAGGAAAGGACGCTTCACAAACCACCCATGTAACCAGCGAAGCCGCCACAGCCACAGATCAAAGACCGCTACCAAGCCGATTAGGGCGCTCCCGACCACGCCGAGCGGCCGGGCATGCTGAGACGTCAGCTCAATGCCCGAGGCCAGCAGCGCGACCGCCCAGAGCAGTGCTGCAAAGTAAAGCAGGGCTGTGATGTGGATCCGATGCATGCGGGTCGCTTACTCGAATCCCAGGTAGTCCCAAGCCGCGCTGATGAAGCTGTGGGCCTGCTCACGCGTCCAGGGCTGAGAGGTCCGGAACAGGTACTTCAGCTCGTTCACCTCTCCGCACTCGTCGCACTCGCTGAATGAACGGGTGTGGTTGAACAGGTGCGCCAGGATCCACCGCATGTCATCCATGTAGCGGTCGTGCCCAAACCCCTCGTCGGGAACGTTCCAGACCAAGCACTCGACGAGGTACGAAGGAATCGGCTCGGCCGCAGCGACTCCGTTCTCATGTCATTCCGCACGCGCTTCAGCGCACGCACCATCCCCTTGAATCGTCCCCCTGTGGCCTTGTTCTTCGCGATCCCATTCTCCGCATGCTGGTGCGGCCAGTTGATGATTGACCCCCCGTCGTCGGGACGAAGCTCTGTTCCCGATAGGTAGTAGATTGAACCGTCCGCGCGCTTCAGATACCGCCGGTGCTCAAAGGTGGGGACCACGTCCGCATCCACCCGGTAGGTGTTCGCGTGGACGTCAAAGGCTTTCTTGCCCCGTGTCACGCCTTCCGCACCAAAGAAGCTCCGCAGTGCTGCACCTAGGGTGTGTCTGACGGATCAGAGCCAGAGCACAATGCAGGCAAGAAGCACCCCGGCCAGGTAGTTGTAGCCGCGCTTATCGTAGCGAGTGGCAACCGCGCGGAAGTCCTTGAGGCGGTTGATGCAGCGCTCGACCACG
>DASYWD010000097.1 GCA_035936415.1 Longimicrobiaceae bacterium | reverse complement strand
ATCCTCGCCGACCTGGAGACACGGCACGGCTTCGTGGCGGCCGTGCTCCCGCAGGTCGAGAGCGCTCCCGCCGTGGCCGTGCTCGCCCCGGAGCGCCCGGTGGTGGTGGTGGTGCGGGCCGGAGAGGTCGAGCGGGACTCGCTGCAGCGCGCCGTGGAGGCGTGCGAGCGGCTGGGCGCGACCGTGGCCGGGATCGTCCTGCAGCCGCCGAAGAAGGGCCGGCGTGCCTGAGCTGCGCGCGGAGGCGCCTTCCCGCGCCGGAGCGCGATCCCGCCGGAAGCCGGGGCGGCGGGGTGGCCAGCCGGGGGCGTCCATCGTGGTGGACGCCCGCGGCGTCTTCACGTCGGGGATCGGACGCTACCTCCGCGAGGTCCTGCAGGTCCTCTTCGCGGACCCCAGGTTCGGCCGGATCCGGCTGCTCGGCGCGCCGGAGCCGCTCCACGACTTCTGCGCCACCGTTCCGGGGAGGGAGAAGGCGGACGTCCGCCCTTACCCCTACGGCTTCTACAGCCCCGCCGCGCAGGCGGCGTGGCTGCGGCTCCGCGCCAGCGGCGTCGCGAGCGGGGACGTGGCGTTCTTCCCGCACTACGACGCCCCGCTCTTGGCGCTCCCCGAGCGGAGCGTGGTGACCGTCCAGGACCTGATCCACTTCAAGGTCCCGGAGGCGTTTCCGCTCTGGCGCCGCCGCGCGGCGGGGCTGCTGCTGCGTCGCGCCGTCGGAGGGGCCGGGCGGGTGCTGGTCACCTCCGAGTCCACGCGCCGCGACCTTGTGGAGCGCTTCCCCGGGTGCGAGCGGAAGCTGGACGTGGTCCCGCTGGGCGTGAGCCCGTTCTTTGCGGCGGCCGCCGGGGCGGGGGCGCCTCCGCCCAGGGTGGAGCAGCCTTACCTGCTCTGCGTGGGCAACCGCAAGCCGCACAAGAACCTGGCCGCCGCCGTCGAGACGCTCGCGCGGCTCCGGGGCGAGGCGCCCGAGCTGCGGCTGGCCATCGTGGGGGAGGTGTTCCGCGGGTGGGACGACGTACTCCAGCGTGCCGGGGAGCTGGGCGTCGGCGGGCGCATCGTCGAGGTGGCCGGCGCGACCGACGTCGAGCTGCGGGCGCTGTACGCGGGGTGCGAGGCGCTCATCTTCCCCTCCCTGTACGAGGGCTTCGGCCTGCCGGTGCTGGAGGCGATGGCGGCCGGGGCACCCGTGGTGGCCTCGAACCGCTCCTCCGTCCCGGAGGTGGTGGGCGACGCGGGGCTGCTGGCGGACCCGGAGGACCCCCGCGCCATCGCCGAGGGGGTGCTCCGTCTCCGGCGGGAGCCGGCGCTCCGCGCGGAGCTGGTCCGCCGGGGTCGGGAGCGGGCGGCGTCGTTCACCTGGGAGCGCTCCGCCCGCGGGGTCGCGGACGTCCTCTTCCGCGTGGCCGGGGGGCAGGAGTGATCGCTATGCGGGCCCCAGCGGCGGCGGGTGAGCGTGCCTCCCGCGTCCCCCATCCGACGGCGTTCGAGAAGGGCGCCATTCTCCTCCTGGTGGGCTTCCTCCTGGTCTTCCCCAAGGGGGGGATCAAGGTCGCCGGGGTGCCGCTGACGTGGGGGTACATCGCGCTCGCGCTGGTCTTCCTCTGGTTCCCCCTGGCGATCCTCCTGGGGAGGTCCGCTCCCGTGGCGAAGCTCCGGCTTCTCGTCCCGGCGATGCTGCTCCCCTTCCAGGCGGCGGTCTGGATGGGGCTGCTGGCGAACGGGATCGTCGACTTCGGGTTCGCGATCTCCCTGGTGGTGACCTTCTTCTTCATCCCCTGGATGATGGTGCTGATCCTGGGGATCCACCTCGACCGCATCGACCTGCGCTTCCTGTTCGGGCTGATCCGCGTGGGGGTGTTCGCCGTCTCTGTATACGGGATCTTCCTCTTCTTCTACCGGTTGAAGACGGGCTCCTTCATCGAGATCCCGTACCTGACGGTGAACGCGGGCGACGTGGGGGCACTGGAGGACAAGTTCATCGACCGCGGCGGGGTGTTCAAGCTGATCTCGACGTACAACAACGGAAACATCTACGGGGTGTCGATCCTGATCCTCCTCCCGCTGTACGCATGGCTGGAGCGGAGCCCCGCCCGGCAGCTGGTGGTGAAGTTCGCGCTCCTGCTGACGCTCTCGCGCACGGTGTGGGCGGGGCTCATCCTGTACGAGATCCTGCAGCGGCTGTACGTGCGGCGGATCTCGCTCCGCACGGTGGCGGTCCTTGCCGGCTCGCTCGCGGTGGTGCTTGGAGGGCTCTGGTACGCACTGAACCTGATGGGCTGGGACATGGCGTTCCTCTTCGACCGGAGGCTGGGCGGGCGCATCGGCCAGCTCAGCGCGCTGGAGACCGCCACCGTGCTCCCGGGGACCCCGTTCGAGGCCATCCTGGAGATCGTCTACCTTTCGGTGCTCCACAACTTCGGGATCGTGGGGCTCGCGGCGTTCCTGGTGGGGATGACGGCGCCGGTCCTCCTGCACCTGGCGGGCGCACTCCCGTTCTCCGCCACGGAGTACAAGCGTGGCCTGGTGACCGGGCTCGTCGTCTACCTCGTCGTCGCCATGTCCGACGGGGCGCTGCTGTTCATCCCCGTGATGGTGTTCTACTGGTTCGTGGTGTCGCTGCTGCTTTCCGGGAACCCCTCGTTCCTCCTCTACGGGGAGAGGGAGTCCGCCGCCGGGGCTTCCGCCGCGCGGGAGGCGCGGCGGACCGGGGGGCTCCCCGCTCCCGCCGGTGCCGGCGCCTGAGCGAATGGCACCAAAGCTGCTGAACGGACCCCGATTCCGGGTGTGCCATTGGACGGCGGGTGCATCCTGGGGCGGGGTCTGCCGTGACGCGTGAGATGAAACGGTTGAAGGTCGCGTACATCCAGCACCGCGATGCGGACGACATCCGCAACTGGTCCGGGACGCTGTACTTCTCTCGCGCGGCGATCGACCGCCACGTGGGCAGGGTGGTGGACCTGTCGCCCGCGCCGGTCAACCTGCTTCCCTTTCGAGCCGCCCGCCGGGCGATCCTGGGGCTGACCGGAAAGGTCTACAGCTACGACCACGACCCGGCGCTGGCGCGCTACTACGGATGGTACTTCGGCCGGCTGATCGAGCGGGAGCGGCCGGACCTGATCTTCTCGCCCGCGGGCTCCCCCTGCCTGGCCTACCTCCGGACGGACGTCCCGGTGCTGTACTTCACGGACGGGCCGTGGCGCGTGATCCGCGACTACAACCCCGCGTACTCGAACGTTCTGGAGCGTTCGGCCCGCGCGGCGGAGAGGCTGGAGCGCCGCACCCTGCAGCGAGCCGCCGTGACGCTGGTGAGCTCGCGCTGGGCGGCCGAGTCCGCGGTGCGCGACTACGGGGTGGACCCGGGGCGCGTCTACGACGTGGGGATCGGCGCGAACCTCCTGCGGGCGCCGGACCGCGCGGAGGCCCTGCCGCGGCGCATCGGCGATCGGATCCGCCTGCTGATGGTGGGGGTGGTCTGGGACGCGAAGGGGGGCGGCATCGCGTACGACACGCTCCTCCGCCTCCTGGAGCGCGGCTGCGACGCGGAGCTGACGGTGGTGGGGTGCACGGCTCCCCCGGGGGTGAGCCACCCCCGGGTGCGGGTGATCCCCTTCCTGAACAAGCAGGTGCCGGAGGAGCGCGCCCGCTTCGAGCGCCTCTGGAAGGAGGCGGACTTCTTCGTCCTCCCCACGCGGGCGGAGGCCGCCGGCGTCGTCTTCTGCGAGGCGAGCGCGCACGGGATCCCGTCCATCGCCACCCACACCGGCGGAGTCCCCTCGCTGGTGGTGGACGGGCGGAACGGGTACACCCTCCCCTACGATGCGGGCGGGGAGGAGTACGCCCGGGTGATCGCCGGGATCGCGGCCGAGCCGGAGCGCTACGCGCGCCTGTGCGAGACGAGCCGCGAGGAGTACGAGCGCAGGCTGAACTGGGACGCGTGGGGCGAGCGGGTGGCGGAGATCGTGGCCGAGCGCTTTCCGCAGCTGCGCGGGCGCGCTCCGGCCGAGCAGATGATCGCGTAGGGCCGATTTCGACGAAATCGGCGCGGCGGGCGGCTCCTTTTGCAGGGCGGGTACTGGACGCGGAGGCTTTGTCCGCGTAGGGTTATCGCGACGAAGGTCGATGCAGCCGGTCCGGGCGGTGTCCGGACGGGTTTTCTCATTCAGCGGATCGGAAGGCGCCGTGCAGCGTGATTCCAAGGTCTACGTCCTCCTGCTGAACTGGCGGGGGTGGCAGGACACCATCGAGTGCCTGGAGAGCGTCTTCCGCCAGGAGCACGCCCGCTATCAGGTGGTGGTGTGCGACAACGACTCCGGCAACGGGTCGTTGGAGCAGATCGCCGCCTGGGCGCGCGGAGAGGTGGAGGCGCCCCTTCCAGCCGGTCCGCCGCTGCGCCGGTTCTGCTCGCCCGCCGTCCCGAAGCCGATTCGCTACGTGGAGCTGACGCGCGAGGAGGCGGAGATGGGCGCGGGGGGCGACGCTCCGCTCGTCCTCGTGCAGACGGGCGGAAACCTGGGCTACGCGGGGGGGAACAACGTCGGGCTCCGGTACGTGCTGGCGCGCGGCGACGCGGCCTACGTGTGGCTGCTGAACAACGACACGGTGATCCACCCGCGGGCGCTCTCCGCGATGGTGCGGACGGCCGAGGATGACCCCGGGGTGGGGATGGTGGGGTCGCGCCTCCTCTACTACGACGACCCGGAGCGGATCCAGGCCATCGCCGGGGGGCAGGTGGTCCCCTGGTCCGGCTTCACCCGGCACCTGGGGGCGGACCAGACGGACCTGGATCGCTGGTCGGACGTGCTGGAGCCGGACTACATCACCGGGGCCAGCATGCTCGTCCGGAGCCGCCTCCTGGAGCAGGTGGGAATGCTGGACGAGCGCTACTTCCTCTACTCCGAGGAGGTGGACTGGTGCCTCCGCTCGCGGGCCGGGGGGTGGAAGCTGGTCTATGCGCCCGGGAGCACGGTCTGGCACAAGGGAGGCCAGAGCGTGCAGTACAAGAGCCCGCTGCACGACTACCACGTCCTCCGCGGGATGCTCCTCCTCGTCCGGCGCTTCTACCCGGGGTTCCTCCCGGTCGCGGTGGCGTACTCCGTCTACCGCCAGCTCGCGCCGAAGGTGGTGCGCCTCCAGGGCGCCCGGATTCGTGCGGTGCTGCGCGCCTACCGCGACTTCTTCGCCGGCCGCGACCCCGCGCCGGCTCGCGATCCGGGTGTTCTCCCCGCGGGGGCACGTGACGCGCCGGCGGCACGGGTGCCCCGGGAGCGCGTCGCGTAGACGGCCGGTCCCCGGCCGTCCCCACTCGATGGACCCGATCGCCCTGCCTCCGCAGCCGGCCCCGCGGTCTCCGCTTCGCGGGGGCTACCTGGCGAGCAATCCGCTCCTGGTGGGGGGGCTTCGCGCCGTGGACGTGCTCCTCGCCGCGCTCCCCGGGGGGCGTGACGGAGCCCCCCTGGCCCGTCCTCCCCGCCGTCTCCTCCTCGCGATCGGCGGCCACCTCGGTGACGCGGTGATCGCCTCCGCCGTCCTTCCCCTGGTCGCCGCGGTGTGGCCGGAGACGGAGGTCGGCGTGCTCGCCGGTTCCTGGTCGCGCCCGGTGCTGCAGGGCCACCCGCTGGTCCGGCGAATCCACACCGTGGACCACTGGAAGCTGATCCGCTCCGGGACAGGGTGGAGGGACCGGCTCCGCCGGTACCGCGACACGCGCCGGCGGGCGCTGGCCGAGATCGAGGAGGCCGGCTACGACGCGGCCGTGGACCTCCACCCGTACTTCCCCAACTCGATTCCGCTTCTCCGGCGGGCGGGGATCCCGGTCCGGGCGGGGTTCACCAGCGGCGGCTTCGGTCCGCTCCTGACGCACGCCGCCGCCTGGACCGACTCGGGCGGCCACATGGCGGATCACCACCGCGCGCTCCTGGCGCGGCTGGACCCGCGCTTCGGCCGGGTGGGGACGCTGCGCTACGCGCTCCCGCCGTGCCCCGAAGGCGCGGACGGCGGCCTGCCCCGCGGTGGCTACGTCGTGGTCCACATGGGTGCGGGACTGCCGCTCAAGGAGTGGCCGTCGGAGAAGTGGCACGCGCTCGTGGGGGCGCTCCTGGCGGAGGGGCACACGCTGGTGTTCACCGGGAGCGGTGCGGAGCAGCGGGAGCAGGCCGAGCGGACGATCGGCGGCCGGGCGGGGTGCCGCAACCTGTGCGACCGCCTCCGCTGGGACGAGTTCGTCGGCGCGGTGGCCGGCGCCCGCCTGGTGGTCTCGGTGGACTCGGTGGCGGGGCACCTCGCCGCCGGCTCCGCGGTCCCGGCGGTCGTGCTCTTCTCCGGGATGAACCGGATCGACCAGTGGCGGCCCCTCGGGGACCGGGTGCGCACCCTCACGCACCCCGTCCCGTGTGCGCCGTGCCATCTCAGCCGCGGATGCGCGGAGATGGCGTGCATCCGCGGCCTGGAGGTAGGGGAGGTGCTGGAGGCGGTCAGGGCGGAGCTCCGCGCCCCCCTGGCCGGCGGCGCGGGGGGCGCGGCGGGGCCACCCGGGGGTGCCGCCGCGCCGGTGGCTTGAAGTCGATGAAAACGCAGGGGTTCTGTCATCGACAGAATCCCTGTTGTCTTGTAGATTCGTTAGTCTGTTCCTGCCTCCGCGCGCGAGCCGGAGGGCGACACGGCCTCCCGTAGGGGGCATCAACCGGTAAATAGATGTTTCGGAGATTCCTCCCGCTGATGGCGCTGCTGGTGGCCGCGTGCGACCCCTGCACGGGGGTGGGGAGCTGTGTCGCTCCGCAGCTGCGGTACGAGGGCGTGCTGACGCGGAAGTTCGGCTACCCCGCGGGCGGCCCGGCGGAGGCCGTCACAGTGAAGTTCGTCCGTACCGGGGGCGTGCAGCTCGAGTCGGACACCCTGGTGGCGACGTCGGACGCGAAGGGGCGCTTCCTGATCGAGGGGCGGGCCACGCGCGAGGGGCAGGTGATCGGCGACCTCGTGATAATGCCGCCGGGTCCCATCGAGCCGATCCGCGAGCGGGGACTCCAGCTCGCGACGACCCGTGCCCCCGGTGAGGTGCTCCGGCTGCGCGAGCGGGAGATCCCGTACCCGTACTTCTCCTACTCGGTCGCGCTCCACTTCCGGGCGACCGGACAGCCCGCCGCTGGCGTCGAGGCGGTCTTCCGCCGCACGGGGGGGATTCGGCTCAATTCGGACACGCTTCGTCTGACCGCCGACCCTCGGGGGTTCCTGCTCATCCGCCCCACGACGCTCGAGCACGGCATCGTAACGGGGGAGCTGACGGTGTATCCGCCTCCTCCGTACAAGCCGATCGTTCTCCCGGACCTCCGACTCCGGACGGCCGTGACGGAGCACGCGGACTCGGTCATCCGGGTCGGGATCGGATCGCGGCTACCCTACATGGTCCAGTTCCTCTGGGCGGACACGGACGAGGGGGTGGAGGGGCTGGAGATCGAGTTCGTGCGGACCGGAGGAGTTCCGATCTCCCCCGCGACGTACCGGGCGGTCACGGATCGCTTCGGAAGCGTCGCCATCGAGCCCGCTCCGCTCGCCAGTGGGCAGGTCGTCGGCGACCTGCACGTCCGCCCGCCCGCTCCGGGACGGGCATTCACCGTCCCCGGACTCCGGTTGAGCACGGTCGAGGACGACCGGCCGCGCATCTACCTGCGCTTCTGGAAAGTCGAGTCGGAAGAGGGAGGGGCCGATGGATAGGCCCGTGCCGGGGTCCCGCCGCCCCGATGCAATGTTCCGGCGGAGGCGGCGGATCGTCTCCGGGGCGGTGGCCGTCGTGCTCCTGTCGGCCTGCAAGCCGGACTCCGCTCTGGGGCCGGACGATTCTCCACTCCCGGATCTTTCCGGAACGTGGGCATATACCGCGACGGAGATGCGCGTCGAGGGGATCTCGTCGTCGCGCTGCGACATCGATGGGATGACGCTGACCTTCGGTCCCTGGGGGATCGCCGACGAGGGCTTCGAGGGGCGGGCGGCGGGAGGCGTGCTGCGGTGTGACGGAGACCTGGCCTTCCTCTCCGGCTCCCTCCCCGACTATCCCGTCCGGAACGGCACGATCGCCTGGGATCCGGCGACGCGTGTGGTGACTCCGTTCGTCGGCTTCTCCATCTCGACCCGGCAGTGGCGGCACGACGGGGTCCTGTCCAACGACACCGTCAGGAGCGTGATCCGGGGGGACACGCTCAAGCGGGTGGTCTTCGGGGATACGATCAGCGGAGCCGTCTCCATGCTCAACGGGGGAATCCCTCTCCGCGGGAGGTTCCGTGCCGTCCGGCGGGGCCGGTGACGGCGGGCGGAGCGGCCGGAATGGCTGACGTCGCGATCGCATACCGGATCTATCCCAGGGTCTCCCGCGCGACCCCGGTCTTTTCGGAGGACAAGCTCCGCCTCGCGGAGCTGTGCCTGAGGTCGTTCCGGCGCTCGCTCGGCTCCCTGCGGGTGAAGGTCTGGGCGATCCTGGACGGTTGCCCCCCGGAGTACGAGGCGCTGTTCAGGGCCACGTTCGCGCCGGAGGAGCTGGAGATCGTTTCATTGCCGGGCGTCGGAAACGCCGCCACCTTCGAGAGGCAGATCGAAATCCTGCTCGGGCAGACCGAGTCGGATCTCGTGTACTTCTGCGAGGACGACTACTTCTACCGCGACGGCGAGTTCGCGGAGATGATCGCCTTCCTCCGGGAGCACCCGGACGCCGACTTCGTCTCGCCGTACGACCATCGGGACTATTACCGCCTGGACATCCACGACGAGCCGGCGCGGATCCGGGCCTTCGGCGGGCGCCACTGGAGGACGGCCGCCTCCACGTGTCTCACGTTCCTGACCACGCGGAGGGTCCTGCGGGAGACGAAGGAGGTCTTCCGCAGCTACTGCCGCGGAAACTCGGACGCGGGGCTCTGGTTCAGCCTCAGCAAGCACTCGGTCCGGAACCCGCTCCGGGTCCTCCGCTACCTGGTTTCGGACCGGCTGAACACGACCATTGCGTACCACGCCTGGCGCCACTGCGCCGGGCAGCTCGCTCTGGGCCGGCGTCGCTCGCTCTGGATTCCCATCCCGAGCATTGCCACGCACATGGACGTGATCCACCTCGCACCCGCCGTGGACTGGAGCGGCCTGATGCGGCCCGAGGTCGAGAGGATCGCGGGCGTGGATCTCCCGGCGCACGGAGCCCGCGGAGCCGCCGCCCCCCAGAATTCGCTCTCCTCATGATCACCGGTCGGACGATTGCCCGGCAGACGATGCTCAACCTGCTGGGGCTGGGGCTTCCCGTCCTCCTGGCGCTTGTCTGCATCCCGTTCACCGTGCACGGGCTGGGTGCGGAGCGCTTCGGGATCCTGGCCGTGGCATGGACGGCGGTAGGGTACCTCACCCTGTTCGACCTGGGGCTCGGGCCGGCGCTCACCAAGGCGGTCGCGGAGCGGCTCGCGTCGGGCGAAGCGGAGGAGATCCCGTCCATCGCCTGGACGGGGCAGGGAATGCTGCTGCTCTTCGGCGCCGTCGGCGGGGGGGTCCTGGCGCTCGTCTCGCCCCTCCTCGTGCACCGGGTGCTGAACATCCCGCCCGAGCTGGAGGCGGAGGCGCTGAGCGCGCTCTACCTGATCGCTCTTTCCATCCCGTCCGTCCTGGGGACCACGGGGCTGCGGGGGCTCCTGGAGGCGTACCAGCGCTTCGGGGCGGTAAATGCCCTGCGGCTCCCCATGGGGGCGTTCACCTACGTCGCCCCGCTGGCCGTGCTCCCGTTCACTCCCGATCTCACCTACGTGGTGGGCCTGCTCGTGGCGGGCAGGATCCTGGCCTGGGTGGCGCACCTGGTCGTCTGCCTCCGCCAGATCCCGGAGCTGCGGACGGTTCCGGTGCTCCGGGCGGAGGTGCTCGCGCCGCTCGCCCGCTTCGGGGGGTGGGTGACCGCGAGCAACATCAGCAGCTCGGTGATGATCTACTCCGACCGGTTCCTGATCGGCTCGGTTCTCTCCATGGCGGCGGTCACCTTCTACACGACGCCGTACGACGCAGTGACCAAGCTCTGGCTCCTCCCCGGGGCGGTGCTCGGAGCCCTCTTCCCGGCGTTTTCCGCGACGTTCGTCACCGACAGGGAGCGGACGCTCCGGTTGTTCGACCAGGCCATCCGGGTCCTGTTCGTCCTGCTGTTCCCGGTCACGCTCGCCCTCGTCGTGTTCGCACGCGAGGGGCTCACCCTCTGGCTGGGCGCCGGCTTCGCCGCCGAGAGCACGCGGGTGATGCAGTGGCTTGCGATCGGTGTCTTCATCAACAGCATCGGGATGATCCCCGGGGCAGGGCTGCAGGGGATCGGCCGGCCGGAGCTCACCGGAAAGCTGAACCTGCTGGAGATGCCGTTCTACGTGGCGCTGCTCTGGGCACTGCTGCACGCCCGGGGGATCGAGGGCGCGGCAATCGCCTGGGTGGTGCGGGTCGCCGCCGACACCGGAATTCTCTGCGTGCTGGTGGGGCGGGCCCTCCCCAACGGAGGTGCGGTCCTCCGCCGTACGGCCGCAATGATGCTTCCTGGCGTCGCGGTGCTCCTTGTCGCGATGGAGCTTCCTACGATGGCCGCCCGGGCGATCTTCCTCCTCGGGACGTCGGCGGTCTTCCTGCTGGTGTCGTGGTCGCGGATCCTCACGCCGACCGAGCGGAGGACTGTGAGGCTTCGAGTGGGTCTCGAGTCCGACCTGCCGGCCCTCAATCCTCCCTGACCTGCCGGCTGCAATCACGACACGACGAGGCGACGGAACTGACCGTCGCCTCGTCGTGTTGATCTCCGATCCCCAGCAGGATGCGCAGGCGGTTCTCGAATGACGCAGATTGGGGGTGGTGACGATGCCTTTTTGAGCCGGCTCTCGCTGAACTCGTACGTGAAGACCTTGTCCGCGTTGTACGCCGAGACTGACTGCACTGGATCCCGGAGTTGTTCGGTTCGCGCTCTGGCGCTACCGGGGTGTCACCATGATGCGCAGGCTCCGGTTCCATTTGTCCACCGCCTCGAAGCCGTCCACCTCCGTCTCCGGGTTCTGGAAGAGGTAGTTGTACCGCTGCTCGCCCGCGTACTCCACGTCCAGGTACATGCTCCAGATGCGCACGCCTCCGCGAATCCCGCCGAAGAGGGAAACGTCGTGCGCCACGTAGGCGCCGCCGGGCCGATCGTAGTAGACGTCGTTGTTCCAGCGGATCCGTCCACCGAAGGCGCCCAGCCGCCAGCCGCCCGCGAGGTAGTCGCCCGCGAGCCACTGGCCGGATCCGCCGGGCCCGACGGCGGCGCCGATCACCTTCCCGAGGTGGGTGTATCCCTGCGGGATGGAGCGGCTCACGTAGAATCCCTCCACCGGCCGCTGGTCGAAGGTGGCGCTTTCCTCCAGGTAGGTGACCTCTGTCTGCAGGCGGAAGAGGTCGCCGCGCCGGACGGGGCGCGCCCACTGCACGCCCAGGGTGTAGCCCTGCGTGTGGTTCGGCGCGTTCAGCAGGTCCACGAGCGAAGTGGGGAGCAGCGTCCGCGCCCACTCGCCGTAGATCTCGAATCCGTCGCGAGGGAAGACCCATCGGCCGAACAGCGAGAACATCTGCTCCCTCCCCGAACCGGACGGCCACACGAACGTGGTGTCTCGCCCGGTGGTGTCGCCCGGGGCCGCGGTGCGCACCGGCTCCTGCGGCGCCTCCCAGCGAATGAACGCGTCGGCCACGTGCAGCGGGACGCGCTCGACGTTCATCGGCCCGGCGTACAGGACGCGGGCCAGACCGAGCGTGAGGTCCGGAACGGCGGCGGGGCGGTAGGTGGCCGTGAAGCCGCTCAGGGAGCGGCTGTTGTTGGTGCTCACGGTGTCGAAGTAGAGCGACTCCGAGAGCCCGCCGATGATCCACTTCGCCTCGAACGCCCCCAGCCGAGTGCGGAGGGGCGCGGCCGTGCGGAGGAACAGGTGCGGGAACCCCTCGGCGTTATTGCTCATCACGATCCCGTTGCGGATCCCGGGACCCCACCACTGGTTCTCGGTGGAGGCGCCGGCCGCCAGCGCACCGTAGCGCACGGAGAGGGTGCTCTGCCCGGGAAGCAGCCGGAGGACGGGGACGTTGCCGAAGCGGAGGGGCACGTCGGCGGAGGATGTGCCCACGTACCACCGGGCCGCGAAGGCGCTCCGGTCCATGCTGTCCGACGGGATCGTCTGGAAGTCCAGGTTCTGCGAGTAGACGAGCTGCGGTGCCAGGACGAGCGAGACCGGGCCCGCCTGCAGCATCGCCCCCACGGTGGCCTGGGCGTTCATCCCCCGGCCCGCCCAGAGGGCGCCGTCGTTCAGCGAGAAGGGCAGGGCAGCGTTCCAGGCCGCGCGCACCTCCGGGGCGAGCGGGGCCCAGCGGACCATTCCCTCCCCGGCGAGCGACGGCAGCTGCGACGAGGGGGAGCGGATCAGGTACCCGTCGGTGGACGCGCGCCCGAGCAGCTGGAGCACCCGGAGCCGGTCTTCGACCGGTGACCCCAGGGTGGGGAGGCGCGTCAACTCTCCGGCGGCAGAGACGGTGTCCGGCTCCTGCGCCTGGAGACCCGAGGCGGCGAGGGCCGGCAGCGCGAGGGCGAGCGCGCGGGCCCGAAAGCGGGCTCCGGTCGGTATCGGAAGCATGCGTGTCGTTCAGGGCTCGCTAGACATTTCGGAGCGCCAAGGATAACATTGGTGCCGACATAAGTCCAACCATGACATCACCGGCGCACTTTCCGGCGGACCGCAGGGTCCGCCGAGAAACAGCGCAGTTGCCATACTGATGACGTTCACCCACCCGAGGTCACAATCGGGCGCGGCGCGGCGACGCTACGTCCCTGGTCTCCGCACGCTGCACCTGCTGGTGCTGCTCTTCTGCCTCGCTCCCGCCATCCTCCCCGCCCAGGAGCCGTCTCCTTCCGTCGTGGCGGGTGAGGTGTTCGCGGGCGGAGAGCTGGAGCGGTACCTGCGCGTGCTCCAGGTGGCTGGAAAAGCCGATCCCGTCCCGTGGTCCATCCGGGGCTTCTCTCTGGACGAGGTGGCGCGGCGGGCGCCCCGGGATTCCGTGCACCCCTGGGCGGACCGGTACCGCTTCGGGACGGGCGGCGGGTGGCGGCCCCAGATCCAGCTGCACGCTCCACGTACCGCCGCCGTCCTCAACTCGGCCTTCCCGTACGGAGCCAACGACGGCGCGGTCTGGGCCGGACGCGGGCTGACCACGGCGGTGCAGGCCGGCGTCACCGCGCGGCTGGGTCCGCTCTCCCTCACGCTGGCCCCGGTCGCGTTCGTCGCGCAGAACGCCCCGTTCGACCTCGCGCCGCACGTCCTCTCCGACAGCGCCGCCTTCGCGGACTGGCGGCGCCCGACGCAGATCGACCTTCCGCAGCGCTTCGGCGAGGGGGCGTACGCGCGCGTGGACCCCGGGCAGAGCACGCTCCGGGCGGACGTGGGGATCGCCACCCTGGGGGTCTCCACCGCCAACCAGGTATGGGGTCCCGGCGGCGAGTACTCGCTGATCCTCGGCAACAACGCTCCCGGCTTCGTTCACATGTTCGCCGGCACCTCGCGGCCGGTCAACGTGGGAATCGGCCGCGTGCACGGGCGGGTCGTCTGGGCTCGGCTGGAGCAGTCTCCGTTCGCGACCACCTCGCCCGACTCCGCCACGCGCTTCGGAACCGGGCTGGTAGCGTCCTTCACCCCTCGGGGAGTCCCGGGGCTGGAGCTCGGCGCTACGCGCTTCTTCCACATGCCCTGGCCCGCGCGCGGTGTCGGCGCGCTGGAGCTCGCCAAGCCGCTGGAAACGTTCCTGAAAGTGAACCTGGCCACCGTGATCGGGAGCGACACGGTCGAGATCCCGGAGTCGGTGGTCGCCAACCAGATCGCCTCGGTGTTCGCCCGCTGGACCCTCCCGCGCAGCGGGTTCGAGGTGTACACGGAGTTCGCGACCGAGGACCACCGCCACAACCTCCGGGACCTGATCCTTGAGCCCGACCACAACGCCGCGCTCACGCTCGGCTTCCAGAAGGTCTTCTCCCGCGGAGCGGATCGCCTGCTCGCGTTGCGGGGCGAGGTCGTGAACGGAGAGCCCTCGCACCTGAAGCGGGGTCGGCGACAGGAGCCCTTCTACGTGCATGCTGCCACCCGGCAGGGGCATACCAACCGGGGACAGATCCTGGGCTCTCCCGCCGCGTATGCAGGCTCCGCGTCCACGCTGGCGGCCGACTACTACCACCCGGGAGGCCGCTGGACGTTGGCATGGCGGCGCATCCTGCGTCAGGCCGAGGGAGACTATCCGGACACGGGTATGGTGGAAAAGCCGGACGTGATGCAGGCGCTCGGTGCCGACGCCGTGCTCTTCCGCGGGCGGTGGGACCTCGCCGCCGGGGTGGAGGGGGTGTACAACTTCAACCGGAACCACGATTCCGACGTCGCCAACCTGAACGCGACCCTCGGGGTGCGGGTCAGGCTCTAGCCGCCGTCGGAGCGTGCCACGAACGTGAGGACGAAAAGGGAATGCCTGACCTGATTGCGCTGACTTCGAAGATCGAGAACCGCACCGCGACCGTCGGAGTCGTCGGCCTGGGCTACGTCGGCCTGCCGCTGGCGGTGGAGGTGGCACGCAGCGGATACAGGGTGCTGGGGTTCGACATCAGCGAGCCCGTGGTGGAGAAGCTCAATCGCGGGGAGAGCCACGTGCTCGACGTCCCCGGCGAGGCGGTGCGCGACCTGGTGGACGAGGGGCTCTTCTCCGCCACGTTCGACCTGTCCCGCCTGGGGGAGTGCGACGTGATCTCCATCTGCGTCCCCACCCCGCTCAACAAGACCAAGGACCCCGACCTCTCCTACGTGGTCGCTGCGGGCCACGGAGTGCTCCACACCCTGCGGCCGGGGCAGCTGGTGATCCTGGAGAGCACCACCTATCCGGGCACCACCCGCGAGGTGCTCCTCCCCATCCTGGCCGAATCGGAGCTGGAGGTGGGGAAGGACTTCTTCGTGTGCTTCTCTCCGGAGCGCGTGGACCCCGGCAACCCGGTCTGGCAGACGCGCAACACGCCCAAGGTGATCGGGGGGGTGACGCCGGAGTGCCTGGAGGCGGGGCTGACCTTCTACAGCCGGGTCTTCGACACCATGGTCCCGGTCGAGAGCGCCGAGGCGGCCGAGCTGGTGAAGGTGTACGAGAACACCTTCCGGATGATCAACATCGCGCTGGCGAACGAGCTGGCGCAGGCGTGCGACCGTCTGGGCGTGGACGTCTGGGGG
>DASYWD010000096.1 GCA_035936415.1 Longimicrobiaceae bacterium | reverse complement strand
CGCGCGCTTCTTCGCCGTGGCGCCGCCCTCCAGCGCCGGGCTTCCGTCGCCCTCCCCCGACCCACCCCACTTTTTCGCGCCGGACTTCTTGGCGGTGGCTCCGCCCCCGGCCTGGCCCCCGCCGGCTCCCGCGGACTTCTTCGCCGTGGCCTTCTTGGCGGTGCTCCCGCCGCCGCCGCCGGCCTGCGTGTCGGCGGTGGCGCCGCCCCCGCCGGAGCTCTTCTTCGCCGTGCTCTTCTTCGCGGTCGCGCCCGTGCCGGCCTCGCTGCCGCCGGAGGCCGCGCGCGCGGCCTCGCCGTCCTTCGCGCCCTTCCCCCTGGATTCGTTCTTCGCCATGGGTAGGTTTCCCTGGTGGTGGTTTGGCGGCCGGCGTGCCCGGCCGGGCTATGCTCCCTGGTGCTTGAGGACCAGCATCGCCAGGGGCGGCAGCGTGAGCGGGGCGGACTGGGCGCGCCCGTGCTCCGGGACGGGCTCCGTCTCCACCGCGCCCGCGTTCCCCAGGTTGCTCCCGCCGTACGCCTCCGCGTCGCTGTTCAGCAGCTCCGTGTACCTCCCCGCGCGGGGGAGCCCCACCCGGTACGCCATGCGGGGGACCGGCGTGAAGTTGCACACGAAGACCAGCTCGTCCCCCGGCTCCCGCCCGCGGCGCACGAAGGAGACGACGGAGTTCTGCGCGTCGTGGAAGTCGATCCACTCGAACCCCTCGGAGCCGAAGTCCACCTCCCAGAACGCCCGCTCCCGCCCGTACAGGGCGTTCAGGTCGCGCACGAAGCGCTGCACGCCGGCGTGGCCCGGCTCCTCCAGGAGGTGCCAGTCCAGCGAGCGCCCCTCGCTCCACTCCTGCCACTGGGCGATCTCGCCGCCCATGAAGAGCAGCTTCTTCCCGGGGTGGGCCCACATGTAGCCCAGCGCCAGGCGCAGGTTCGCCAGCTTCTGCCAGGCGTCCCCGGGCATCTTGTTCACCAGCGAGCCCTTGCCGTGCACCACCTCGTCGTGCGACAGCGGGAGGACGAAGCGCTCGCTGAACGCGTACATCAGCGAGAAGGTGACCAGCCCCAGGTGGTACTGGCGGTAGACGGGGTCCTCGTGCGTGAAGCGGAGGAAGTCGTTCATCCACCCCATGTTCCACTTGAGGTGGAAGCCCAGGCCGCCCAGGTGCGCGGGCTGCGTCACCCCCGGCCAGGCGGTGGACTCCTCGGCGATCATCAGCGTCCCCGGCGTGCGCTCCCGCACCGCCGTGTTGAGCTGCTGCAGGAACTGGATGGCCTCCAGGTTCTCCCGCCCGCCGTGGCGGTTGGGGACCCACTCCCCCGCGTTGCGCGAGTAGTCCAGGTAGAGCATGGAGGCCACGGCGTCCACCCGCAGCCCGTCCACGTGGAACTCCTCCAGCCAGTACAGCGCGTTGGCGATCAGGAAGTTGCGGACCTCGTTGCGCCCGAAGTTGAAGACCATGGTCCCCCAGTCCGGGTGCTCCCCCTGCCGCGGGTCGGCGTGCTCGTAGAGCGCGGTGCCGTCGAAGCGGCGCAGCGCGTGCGCGTCGCGGGGGAAGTGCGCCGGCACCCAGTCCAGGATCACCCCGATCCCGCGCTGGTGCAGGTGGTCCACGAAGTAGCGGAAGTCCTCCGGCGAGCCGAAGCGCGAGGTGGGGGCGTAGTAGCCGGTGACTTGGTACCCCCAGGAGGGGTCGTACGGGTGCTCCGCCACGGGGAGGAGCTCCACGTGCGTGAACCCCATCTCGCACACGTAGTCGGCCAGCGCGTGCGCCACCTCGCGGTAGCCCAGGACCCGGTCCCCCTCGCCGCGCCGCCAGGAGCCCAGGTGCACCTCGTACACGGCCATGGGCGCGTCGCAGGGGTTCCGCTCGGGGCGGCTGCGCATCCACTCCCCGTCGCCCCACTCGTAGCGGCCCAGCCCGGCCACCACCGACCCCGTCTCGGGGCGCAGCTCGGCGGCGAAGGCCATCGGGTCGGACTTGAGGAAGGGAGGGCCGGAGGGGCCCCTGATCTCGTACTTGTAGACGCTCCCCCGCTCCACGGCGGGGATGAAGATCTCCCAGACGCCCACGCCGGGGTGCGAGCGCATCACGTGGCGCCGCCCGTCCCAGCCGTTGAAGCCGCCCACCACGCTCACCCGCCGCGCGTTGGGCGCCCACACGGCGAAGCGCGTCCCCTCCACGCCGTCCATGGCGCAGGGGTGCGCCCCCAGCAGGTCGTAGAGACGGTAGTGCGTCCCCTGCCCCAGCAGGTACAGGTCGAACTCGGTGACCGTGGACCCGAAGGAGTACGGGTCGGCCGCCTCGTGCTCGGCGCCGTCCGCCGTCCGCGTGCGCAGGCGGTACGGGAACGACTCCGCCCCGCGTGGGAGGAGGAGCTCGAAGAACCCCTCCGGGTGGGTGCGCTCCATGGGGAGCGCCTCGCCGCCGCCTGCGTTCATCGTCCAGGCGCGCTCCACGCCGGGGAGGAAGGCGCGCACCACCAGCCGAATCTCCCCGCCCACGGAGATGCGGTGCATCCCCAGCACCCGGAACGGGTCCGGGTGGTCGCCGTGGACGATCAGGTTTACGTCGTGCTCCAGCGTAACCGAAACCATCTGCCTCTTTCTTTCTGGCCGTGTTGGTGCCCCGTCCGCCAGCGCCCCACGCGAGGTGCGTGCCGGAACGGCAGGGGGCCGGGGACAGGGGACAGGGAACCGCCTGCGACTATGGTACTTGGAGCCCTTCCGACAGCTTCGCCGCGGCGGGCTCGTCCAGGATCCACACCGGATCTCCCGCGGCCGGGCGGACGAGCTGCGCCGGAAGGCGCAGCGGGTCGAGCGCGCCCCGCAGCACCTTCCGCACGACGGGAGCCTTCCCCGCGCCCGTCGCCAGGAACTCCACCCGCGCGGCGGCGTTCAGCACCGGCACGGTGAGCGTCACGCGCGGCTCTCCCTCGTGCACCGCGGGCGCGGCCAGGCGCTCGCGCTCCAGGAGCGCCGGGGCGAAGGGGAAGAGCGAGGCGGTGTGGCCGTCGTCCCCCACCCCCAGGTGCACCAGGTCGAAGCGGGGGACGCCCCCGCCGAACGCCTCGCGCAGCTCGCGCTCGTACTCCCCGGCGGCGCGCTCCCGCGGCAGCTCGCCCCGGACGCGGTGCGCGTTCGCCGCCGGGAGCGGGACGTGTGCGAGCAGCGCGTCGCGGACCATGCGGAAGTTGCTCCGCGGGTGCCCCGGGGGGACGCAGCGCTCGTCGCCCCAGAACAGGTGCACGTGCTCCCACGGGACCTCGCGCGCCAGCGGCTCCTGCGCCAGCAGCGAGTAGGCGCGGCGCGGGGTGCTCCCCCCGGCC
>DASYWD010000095.1 GCA_035936415.1 Longimicrobiaceae bacterium | reverse complement strand
GGGCCCGTGCTCCCCTGGGCCGTGCGGCCCCGGCGCTCCCGCGCGCGCCAGGCGCCCTGCCCCACCCGGGCGAAGTGCGCCAGGATCGCCAGCGCGGCGAGGGCGAGCCCGGCGATCATCAGCCAGAACAGCAGCGGGGCGGTGGCCTCCAGCACCTCGAAGCGCGCCAGCAGCCCCGCGAACCAGGCCTTCACCTCGCCCCAGCGGTCCGAGAGCCACTGCAGCGGGCCGGGGAGGGAGCGCGGCGTGAACTCGGGGAGCGCGTAGACCTCGTCCAGCGCCCGCCGCACCGTGGGGGCCGTGGGGAGCTCCGGCTGCATCATGGCGAGGGCGGCGCCGTCAGACCGGGGTGGCGAGGCTCTCGGTCGCCATCTCCAGGTCCAGCGCGTCGGTACGGACCCGCCGGTCGTAGTAGAGCAGCGTCAGCGCCGCCGCCATGAACGGAGTGGTGAGCGCGGAGACCAGGATGCTCAGCACGTTGTTCACCGCGGTGAACCAGCCCACCGCGTCCGACGCGGCGTCAGGGTCGCCGGTGGCCAGCATCGCGCCGACCATCGCGACGGCCGTCACGGTCCCCACCAGCATCCCCGGGATCATCACGATGATGTACGAGACCACCTGGATCCCGAAGACCCTCCCCCAGGCGCCGCGCGCCAGCTCCCGCGAGCGGGAGATCGCATCCAGCGGCCCCTTCCCTTCGATCACGACCGCCTGCCAGATGGCGAACAGCATAATCATCACGAGGAACGCGGGGATGATCAGGGCGATGAGACCGATGGCGAAGAGGATCACGAAGAGGATCGACGTCCCCACCATCGGAAGCATGCGGCGGAACGCGACGCGGTACGCCTCCGCCCGGTCCATGGCGCGCCCCTCCACCGCCTGCGCCGTCTCATGGATGAGCGCTCCCCACATCAGCAGCATCCCCACGATCATCACCGGGTAGACCAGCAGGAACGTCAGCCCGGCCGCGGCGCTGTCCAGCTGGTTCCCGCCGCTCACGAGCCCGAACGCGCCCCAGAGCAGCGCGACCGGGAGGAGCGGGATGAGCGCGGTGGTGAACAGCGTGGCGAAGTGGCGCCGGTAGATGACGAAGGCGCCGTCGAGGATCTCGCCGAAGGTGAGCGGACGCAGGTGGCTCGTGGACATGGGGCCTGGCGCGGTGGAGGGGGGACGCGGGAGCGGATGCGGACGGCCTCGGAAGGGAACGGAAGATTACTTCGCGCCGGCACGGGTGTCAAACCGCCCGGCGGGCCTCCGCGCCTCCCGGATCAGCGCACCAGGAGGGTGAACGGGGCGGAGCCCCCCTGCTGCAGGTTGCGGTGGTCCGGCCCCGCCCACTGCAGGCGGACGCGGTGCTCCCCCGGCGGGAGGCCGGCGACGGACCAGCGGTAGCGGCCGCCCTCCACCGGCTGGACGTCGGCGGGGGCGGCCATCAGCTCGGTGCCGCCCACCATGGCGTGCAGGTGGTAGCGCCCCTCGGCCACCCACCCGCTGGCGTCGCGCTCCATCCGCGCGGGCGTCTCGAAGACGATGGAGAAGGGGCCGGAGACGGTGGCGCCGCTGCGGGGCGCGAGCACGGTGATGGGCGGCGGCGGGGCGGCCTCCGCGCCCGCGTCGGCCTCGCCGGCGACGAAGAAGAAGACGGCGAGCACGACCGCGAGCAGGGCCACCGCCCCGAAGAACAGGTCGCTGCGCAGCATGGGCGGCTCGGCGGGAGCCGCGGGATCGGCGGTTGGCGGGGTTCGGTCCGGCATCGCTTTGCGGGGAAACGGGTTGCGGGCCGCGTACCGTCCGCGGCCCGCCCGGGAAGATAACGCGCCGCCCCGGACGCGCGCGAATCTTGCTCCCGGCGGGGTCTCCCGGCGGACGCGCCGCCGCACGGTTCCCCCGACCCGAGCCCGATGTCATCCCGCACCGCGCTGCTCGCCGCGCTCGTCCCGCTCGCCGTCCTGGGGACGGCCCCGCTCCGGGCGCAGGAGCCCGCCCCGGACACGCTCCCCCGCGTCAGCCTGGACACGCTGGCGGTGCGGGTGCTCCGCACCCCCGTCCCCATCCTGCGTGCGCCGTTCGCCGTCTCGGTGGCGACGGGGGACGAGGTCCGCCGCGCCCGCCCCGGCCTCGCGCTGGACGAGGCGCTGGCGGGGATCCCCGGGGTGCAGGTGGACAACCGGTACAACTACGCCCTGGGGGAGCGGATCTCGGTGCGGGGCTTCGGGGCGCGGGCGCAGTTCGGGGTGCGCGGGGTGCGCGTGCTGGTGGACGGGATCCCCGCCACCCTCCCGGACGGGCAGACCACGCTGAACCACGTGGACGTCGGCTGGCTGGAGCGGGCGGAGGTGGTGCGCGGCCCCGCTTCCGCGCTCTGGGGGAACGCCTCCGGCGGGGTGGTGCAGCTCACCACCGTTGCGCCCCCGCCGGTGCCGCTCGGCACGGAGGCGCGCGTCGTCGCCGGGGGGAACGGGCTGCTGCGGGCGCAGGGGGCGGTGGGCGGCCGGGCGGGCGGGTGGTCGTACCGGGCGGCGGCCACGCGGCTGCGCTACGACGGGTTCCGCGAGCACAGCCGGGCGGAGAACACGCTGGCGAGCGCGCAGCTCGCGCGCCTGGGGGAGCGGAGCGAGCTCCGCTTCACGCTGAACGCGGTGCGCTACGACGCGCTCAACCCCGGCTCCCTTTCCGACTCGCTGCTGCGGGTGGACCGCTCCCGCGCCTTCGGGCGCAACGTGGCGCAGCGGACGGGGGAGGAGGGGCGCCAGGCGCAGGCGGGGCTCACCTGGCGGCGGGAGCTGGGCGCGGGGGCGCTGGAGCTTTCCGGCTACGGGGTGGCGCGCGAGATCGACAACCCCATCCCCAACGTGGTGATCGACCTGGAGCGCCGGGGCGGCGGGGTGCGCGCGGCGTGGTCGGCGGCGCGGCCGCTGGGCGCGGGGGCGCTCCGCTGGACCGTGGGCACCGAGGCCGAGGCGCAGCGCGACGACCGCCTCAACTTCCGCAACGTGGGGGGGGAGCGCGGCGCGCTGGTGCTGGACCAGCGGGAGCGGGTGACGGGGACGGCCGCCTTCGCGCAGGCGGCGCTCCCCCTCGCCGGGAGGCTGGAGGTGCTGGGGGCGCTCCGCTACGACCGGGTCCGCTTCGCCGTGGTCGACCGCATCCCCGCCACCGACCGGAACCCGGACGACTCCGGCGCGCGGGTCCTGGACGCCTGGAGCCCCACGCTGGGCGTGAGCTTCGCGGCGGCGCCCGCCGTGTCGCTGTACGCCAACGTCGCCACGGCCTTCGAGACGCCCACCACCACCGAGCTGGCGAACCGCCCGGACCGCGCCGGCGGCTTCAACCCGGAGCTGGAGCCGCAGCGCACCGTGTCGTACGAGGCCGGGGCGAAGGGGCGGCTCGGGGCGCGGGGCGGCTGGGAGCTGGCCGCGTACCTGGCGCGGGTGCGGGACGCGCTGATCCCCTTCGAGGTGGAGGGGGTGCCGGGGCGGCAGTTCTTCCGCAACGCGGGGGCCGCCCGGCACCGGGGGGTGGAGGCGGGGCTGCGCGTGGCGCCGCTCCGGCAGGTGACGGCGCGCCTGGCGTACACCTACACCGACGCGCGCTTCACCGACTACGTGGTGGGCGGGGAGGCGCTGGACGGGAACCGCGTCCCGGGGGTGGCCCCGCACACGCTGGACGCGCGCCTGGCCTGGGAGTCCGCCGCGGGCGCCTTCGCGGAGGTGGAGGCGCGCCGCGCCTCCTCCGTCCCGGTGGACGACGCCAACCGCTTCCGCTCCCCCGGCTACACCGTGGCCGACCTCCGCGCCGGGTGGGAGGGCGCGCGCCTGGGGGGCGTCCGCGCCACGCCGTTCGTGGGCGTCACCAACCTGTTCGACGTCCGCTACAACACCTCCGTGGTCGTCAACGCCTTCGGCCGGCGCTTCTTCGAGCCGGGGCCGGGGCGGACGCTGTACGCGGGGATCGGCGTGGCGACCGGGGGGCGGTAGCACGCCGCCTCCCGGCAGAACCGCCCCCGACACTTCCTCCTCTGAACGGGACCCGGCCGCCATGGACGTCTCCGGTGCGCTGCTCGCGCTCTTCCTGCTCGCGGACCCGGCCGCCGCGCCTCGCCCGGACACGGCGAGGGTGGACACGCTGGTGCACCGCCTCCCCACGCTGCGGGTGGAGGTGGCGCGCCTGCAGACGGGGGGCGTGCCGCTGGCCCGCGCGCCATTCGCCGCGCAGGTGGTCGGCGCCGACGAGCTGCGGGCGATGCCGCACCGCACCGTGGCCGACGTGCTGGCGCGGCTCCCCGGCGTGTCGCTGGCGGACGTGATGGGGAGCGCCTTCCAGCCGGACGTGTCGCTGCGCGGCTTCGGGGTGTCGCCCGTGGTGGGCCTCCCGCAGGGGGTGAGCGTCTTCGTGGACGGGGTGCGCGTCAACGAGCCGGACGCCTCGCAGGTGCACTGGGACCTGATCCCGCTGGACGACGCGGAGCGGATCGAGGTGGTGCGCGGCCCCGCCGCCGCCTTCGGGAAGAACGCGCTGGCGGGGTCGCTGAACGTGGTGACCCGGCGCGGCGGCGGTCCGCCGCGGGGGGCGCTGGAGGTGGCGGGCGGCGGCTTCCGGCGCGGGGAGGCCCGCGGCTCCGTCCTGGGCGGCGTGGGGCCGTGGGACTACTACCTGTCCGGGAACTGGGTGCAGAGCGGCGGGTGGCGCGACGACGCCTCGGCGCGGGTGGGGCGGCTCTTCGCCAAGGGCGGGTGGCGGGGGGAGCGGACGGACGCGTGGCTCTCCTACACGCGCGGCGACGACCGCATCCTCCAGGCGGGGTCGCTCCCCGCCTCCTGGCTGGAGAACCGCGACTCGGTCCCGGAGCGCTGGCGCTCCCCGGCGGACCCGCGGACCATCAACTTCACCGGCGGCGACCTGTTCCGCCCGCGGTTGCACTTCCTGAACGGGCGCGTCGCACACCGGGTCGGGGCGGGGACGGTGCTGGAGGCGAGCGCGTTCGCGCGGGAGAACCGGGTGGACCAGTTCAACGCCAACTTCACGGAGCCGGACACCCGCTTCGACACGCGCAACCGCTCCGCGGGCGTCGCGGCGCAGCTCGCCCGCTCGGCCGGGCGGCTGGAGCTGGCCTCCGGCGTGGAGTACGCGCTGCACGACGTGGGGATCCGCATCTTCGCCCTCCCCAACGAGAACTTCCCGGGGTTCCCCGCGGCAGGGGAGATGTCGGAGGACGTGGGGACGCTGGAGCACGACTTCGGGGCGTACGCCCAGGCGCGGCTCGCCGCCACGGAGCGGCTGGCGCTGACCGGGTCGCTCCGCTGGGACTACGTGAGCCTCCCCTTCCGCGACCGGCTGGACCCGGACAACGACGGGGACAACCTGTTCCGGCAGCTCACCGGCGCCCTGGGGGTGGACTGGGTGGCCGCCCCGGGGACGGTGCTCTTCGCCGGGTACGGACGGGGCTTCCGCGCGCCGGTGATCATGGAGCTGGCCTGCGCCGACCCGGAGGACCCCTGCCCCCTCCCCTACGAGCTGGGCGCCGACCCGCCCCTGGACCCGGTCACCACCGACACCTGGCAGGCGGGGGTCCGCTTCTTCGGGGCGCGCGTCTCGGCGGAGGCGGTCGCGTTCCGGGCGGAGGTGTACGACGACATCTTCAACGTCCGCCCGCAGGGGACCGCGGCGGCCTACTTCCAGAACCTGGACCGCACCCGCCGGGAGGGCGTGGAGCTGGCCGCGGAGCTGCGCCCCGCCGCCGGACTGCGCCTGCACGGCAACCTGGCCTTCACCCGCGCCACCTTCCAGACCGTCGCGACGCTCTCCGCCCCCTACCAGGACGATGACGACGACGACGTGGGCGCCGCCGCGTCCGCCGACCCGGACGACGACGACCTGGCGCCGCCCACCGTGCGCCCCGGCGACCACTTCCCCATGGTCCCCGCGGTGCGCGCGAACCTGGGCGCCGAGTTCGCGAGCGGCCCGTGGCGCGCCGCGGTGGAGGCGGGGCACGTGGGGAGCCGCTGGCTCCGCGGCGACGAGGACAACACGGAGGAGGAGCTGAAGCTCGCCGCGTACACGCTCGTGGGGTTGCGGGTGGAGCGCGCGGCGGGGCGGATGACGGTCTACGCCGAGGCGGAGAACCTGCTCGACGCCGACTACCGGACCTTCGGGGTGCTCACGCTGAACCGGCTGAACGAAGGGGAAAGGGTGGAGCCGTTCGTGACGCCGGGGACGCCGCGGCGGATCGGCGCGGGGGTGCGGTGGCGGGTGTGGTGAGAGCGTGGGTATAAAGTGGGGCATGAGGTTCGCAAGGGAGGCGGGCTATGCAACGACAAGCCTACCCCAGCGATCTAACGGACGGCCAAGAGGTCGTCCTCAGCCTCATGCCCGCGGCCAAGAACGGGCGTACGGGACGGCCCCGCAAGTACCCGCTGCGCGAGATCTGGAACGCGTTGATGTATATCGCGCGCACGGGCTGTAGCTGGAGGCAACTGCCTCACGACTTCCCGCCGTGGGGCGACGTCAAGCAGCACTTCCGGCGCTGGAGGAACGCAGGCGTGATCGATCAGGTGCATGATGCGCTACGCGACCAGACTCGGAAGAACTCGAAGCGTCCTTCAAGGTTCTGCCCCGGCGCTGGGTAGTCGAACGCACCTTTGCGTGGCTGATGAAGTACCGGCGCCTGCGTGCCGACTACGAGAACACGGTGAGTTCCTCACGCGCTTGGATCCTGCTCGCCATGACCAGCCTCATGGCTCGTCGCCTCCGGCCCGCGTGAGAATTACTCCTGTCGAAGCGCCTCCATCGGGTGGACCCGGAGCGCCTGGCGCGCCGGGCCGGCCGTAGCGAGCAGCCCGGCGGCGAGCACGAGTGCCGCGACCATTGGCACGAGCACGTGGTGCTGGCCGCGCATCATTTCATCGCCGCCGAGTCGCTCTACCAACGTGACGAGGACGACCCCCACGGCTAGCCCGAGCGCGAGCTGAAGCGCGGCGCGCGAGAAGATCGTCCGCAACACCTGGCGCCGCGATGCACCGAGCGCGAGCCGGATCCCGATCTCCCGATACCGGCGTGTGACGGCGAACGACATCATCGCCGAGATCCCTACCGCGGAGAGAAGGAGCACGCTCAGCGTCACAAGGCCTACCAGGATGACGGAGAATCGAACCACGCGACTGGTGTCGCCGCCGCGAAGCTCGTCCGGGCCGGCGACGGTCATCGGGCGCCCCGGTGTTACCTCTCCGGCGATTTCCCACAGCCGCGGGACGAGGGCGTCGGGGTCGATCCCCCGCGTGCGGATGGCGACGGTCACCGGCGCTGCCCCCAGCGCCGTCGGGAGATAGATGGCAGGCCTCTGCAACTCCGGCTCGCCGCTCTGGTCGTAGAGATCGTCCACCACCCCGACGATCTCGAGCCAGAGGCCTGGCTGGACGGAGTCGCCCGCGGCGATCGCCGTGCTGCGCACGCGGCGGCCGAGGGCGACTCCGCCCCCGAGGAAGCGACGGACGAAGGAGCGGCTCACGACAGCGGCCGCGCCACCGGGCGCGTCGCCGGACCCGAACGGCCGACCCGCCAGCACCTGAGCGCCAAACACATCGAAATAGTTGGGTGCGACACCGGAGGAGAGCGCGACGACAGGTGCCGCGTCGGCCGTCGTCACCCCGCCCTCGACCTCGATGCGCACGCGCTGGCCGGAGCGCGGGGGCGCCGAGGCATACGTCACGCCGAGCACGCCCGGCTCCGCGGCGATCCGGCGGATCAGCTCGGCTTGGGTTTCGGCGAAGGACTCGCCCGCCTGCTCCACGGACGGAGCGGCCAGCGCCTCCCGGGCCGGAGCTTCATCCCGCTCGAGCCGGAGCACGAGCATCTCCTCGACCGGGAAGGTGGGCTCGGCGCGCGACTCCCGATAGCTGTTCCAGGCGATCCCGATCACGGGCGGGAGCACAGCCACCGCGACCGCGACCTGCACCACGATGAGCGCCGTCCAGGTGCTCCCCAGCTGCATCCCGGTGGCGCCGCCCATCTGGCGGAGCGTGGACTGCAGCCGCTGCCCAGTGGCCGCCAGCGCAGGGACGATGCCGACGATGAAGGCTGCGAGCACGGCGAGACCCATGGCATACGCGACCGTGGACGCCGGGAGGCCGGGCTCGATCCAGTACGGAAGGCTCCCCGGATTCATGGCGACGATTTGCCGGAACGCGACGTTCGCGATCAGTAGCCCGGTCACCGCTGCAAGCGAGGAGAGCGCGAGCGCCTCCACGAAGAGTTGCGTGATGATGCGCCGGCGGCTCGCGCCCAGCGCCGTGCGGACCGCGATCTCGGCCTGGCGAGATGCCGTCCGGGCGTAGATCAGTGACGCCACGGTGACCGCGACCGCGGCCAGAACCAGAGCCGCGAAGAGCTGCATCGTCCAGACGATCCAGGCCGGGTACTGGTGCACGTCGAGCAGGACACGGACGTACGGTCTGACGATCGGGCGTAAGGTGGCGTATGCCGCGGGGAACTCGCGCGCGAGCCGCGCGCTCACGGTTCTCAACTCGGCTTCGGCCGCCGCCCTGGGAACCCCTGGGACGAGCCGGCCGAAGATTGTCACGCGCGGGCCCTCGCCCGGGCGGTGGAGCGCAGGGTCGCTCCGGAGCGCGGTCCAGTAGCCGTGGTTGTGCGGGAAGCGGAAGCCCTCGGGCATCACACCCACGACCGTGTACGGGGTGCCGTCGAGGCGCACCTCGCGTCCCACGATGCCACGGTCCGCGCCGAAGTTCCGCCGCCACTCATCGTGCCCGATCACCAGCACGGCCGGAGCTCCCTCGGCCTCGTCCGACTCAAGGAGCGGACGGCCGAGGAGCGGCGGCACCCGCGCCACGTCAAACCCCGACGCGGTCATCTCCGCCACTCGTACATCACCCGTCGTGCCGCCCGGAACGCGCAGGTAGCGATCGGAGTCGCGGAAGGCGGACAGCTGCCGGACGGACCGCTGGCTCCCCCTCCAGGTGTCCAGGTCGAAGAGGGTCGTGCAGAAGCAGTCCTCGTTGCTCATATCGAGGTAGTCGAGCCCGACGATCCGGTCACCCTCGTCGAGCGGCGGGGCCGAGTAGTAGAACGCCATGAAGCTGAAGAAGCCCGTTGCGATGGCAACGCCGACGGCCATCCCGAGCGCGCCGGTCACGGAGAGCACCGGGTGCTTCGCCAGCATGCGCAGGGCGAGCTTTACGTCGGGCGTTAGCTCGATCACCGGTGCAAACCAGCGCGCGTCGCGCACCTCTTCGCGGAACCGCTCGCGTCCGCCGAAGGTCAGCACCGCCTGCCGCCTGGCGGCTTCCGGGGTCATTCCGGCGCGGATGTTGTTCCGCGTCTCCATCTCGAGATGGAAGGCGAACTCCTCCTCCAGCTCGCGCTCCACCTCTTCCCGGCGGATGAGCACACGCAGGCGCTTCCGCCATCGCGTGATCCACTCCATGCGGTCCTCTCCCAATCAGGTGGTGCGCAGGATGGTGTCCATCATCCGCACGTACTCCTGCCAGCTCCGCGACTCCTCCCCGAGTGCGCTGCGGCCAGCCGCAGTCAGCTTGTAGTACTTGGCCCGGCGGTTCTCCTCGGTAACGCCCCATTCACTCACCAGCAGCCCACGCTCTTCCAGGCGCTGGAGCGCGGGGTAGAGTGATCCCGCTCCCACGCGTAGCGCGTCGCCAGAGAGCTGCTCCAGCCGCTGTGCGATCGACCACCCGTGCATGGGCTCCAGCGAAAGCGCCTTCAGGATCAGGAGGTCGAGCGTACCTCGAAGGATGTCGTTGGATGCGTGCGGTGGCATTTGGCTTTCGGAGAGTAGTATCGGGTTCCGATACGAATACGCTTCGTTGTATCGAAAGTCAATACCAGCGTGAACTGGGGCGTGCGTGCTGGGGAATTAGCGGCCGGTGGGCCTGCGACTCAGGCCCACGCCCTTGATGCTCTACTGCCCCACTTTATACCCACGCTCTGAGGAGGCCGTTGCGGACCCGGGAGAACGCCGCGTAGCCGACGGCCGGAGACAGAAGGGCACACCGGGGCGATCTGTCAGCCACCCCCGTGCTCATCGGAACATTGCTTGCGGCCGCTCTCCGTCCCCTGCGGGGTTCCGCAGGCTCTCCCCCGCCGTGCACAGGTGCAGGCGGGAGGGCGGCATTGCCTGTTCCCGAGCCTGGAGGTGACCATGAGGTCTCCGCGGATCCGTGCGGCCGCAGTCGCGGTGCTGTTCGTGGCGGGCGCCTGCGCTCCACGCGCCGAACCCGACCCTGTTCCTCCCCCGCCGCGGGAGGGAGTGGCGACCGTCACCCCCGACGTGACCATCACCCCGGCGGCCCGGGAGCCGGTCGCGCGGCAGGTCCCGTACGAGGGAGCGATCGGCCCGAACGATCCGCCGGGCGCCCCCATGTCGCCCATGCAGAAGCCGCTGGAGCCCTGGGTGAAGGCGGCCCTGGACGTCTGGTACGAGCGGCCGTCGCCCAAAGGGCCGGAGCCGATCCCCCTCGCGCAGCCCAAGGCCATCTACTTCGAGGGAAAGAACCCCGTCATCCAGATCCTCCCCGGGCCGCCCGCCTTCCCGGAGAAGATCCCGGAGCGGCTGAAGACCGTCTTCCCGGAGAAGGTCCCCTACTCGAACAACGTGAAGCGGCTCCCGCGCGGGAAGATCCGCGTGGCGGCCTTCGACCACACGCACAACGACACCAAGCTCTCCAAGGACTCGATGGAGGTGGAGATCTCCTTCGTGGACGCCGAGGGAGCCGAGTGGCGGATCGAGCAGGTGATGCTGGCGCCGTTCTCCCCCAACCCGGTCGCCGAGCCCTGGTTCGGGGGGCTGGTGATCGACACCCTCTACCACGGCCACACCGGGAACGGCACGCCGGCCGAGCCGCTGGTCAACTGTGCGCTCTGCTCGTGGGGGTGGGCGGACATCTACAAGGACGGGAAGCGCGTCGCCTCCAGCGCGCTGCTGCACATCATGCTCACCAGCCGGGTGCGCGCGGGACCGGAAAAGAACTTCGCGTACCAGTGCTACGACTGCGCGGACAAGCCGGTGCGGGAGGTGCACGTGATCGTCCCGCCCATGTTCTATCTCCCGGCGCCCGGCGGCTTCCTGCACATCATGTGGGAGGACGCGGAGGTGAGGCGCGGGCCGCCGCAGCAGATCGCGCGCGCGGCGCCGAAGCTGGGGAAGAAGGTCCCCACCATCCACCTGCGGGCCGCGCCGTACCTGACCTGGGACCAGAAGGAGATCCACGTGAAGGCGGGGCAGGAGTACCGCTTCGTCGTCACCAACGACGACCCGAGCTCCTTCCACCAGCTGCACCTGCACAGCCACCCCGAGGGAGGAGGCGGGCACCACGGCGGGGGAAGCCAGGACGCGCGCCACGAGCACGCCGGCACCGCGGGCCGGACCGGCAGCCTCTGGAAGCCGGGTGACGACGGCCACGGCCACGGGGATCCGCCCGCCCCGCGCAACGTCTTCCTGACGCTCCCGCAGGGCGCCACCTGGGCCACCATGGTGAAGTTCGAGAAGCCCGGGGAATACGAGTACATGTGCCCCGTGAGCAACCACTACCGCCGCGGGATGCACGGGAAGTTCATCGTCACCGCCGACGGGCAGGGAACGCGGGTCCAGAAGGACACGGGAGGTACGCGATGAACACGCTCACGAGGAGGTACTCCATGCCCCGGCTCGCCACGCTGGTCGTCGCCTCGCTGCTGGCCGCGCCGCTCGCGGCGCAGCAGGGAGGGATGGGCTCGCCGCCCGCGAGCGGCGGGGCGGGCGCCCCGGACCGGGCGCCCGAAGGGAGCCTCGGGTTCAACCCGGCGGCCACGGTGACGACGGAGCGCATCGCGCGGGCGCCCGTCGACGAGCCGGGGAACTGGCTCACCTACCACGGCTCCTACGCCGCGCACCGCTTCAGCCGCCTGGACCAGGTCAGCACCTCCAACGCCGGGCGGCTCAAGGAGGCCTGGCGGATGTACCTCCCCATCCCGCACGGCTTCGAGGCCACGCCGCTGGTGGCGGACGGCGTCATGTACTTCACCACCGGGGGCCACACCGCCGTGTACGCGGTGGACGCCCGGACGGGGAAGGAGCTCTGGCACCGCATGTTCAAGGTGGCGGAGGACGTCCCCGCCTGCTGCGACTGGGTGAACCGGGGCCTGGCGCTGGGAGACGGCAAGGTGTTCTTCGTGACGCTGGACGCCCGGATGGTGGCGCTGGACGCGCGCACCGGGGCGCCGGTCTGGGAGAAGACGCTGGCCGACTGGCGCGACGGGTACACGGCCACCGTGGCCCCGCTCTTCGTGAAGGACAAGGTGATCACCGGGATCTCGGGCGGGGAGTACGGGATCCGCGGCTTCATCGACGCCTTCGACGCCCGGACCGGGGAGCGCGCCTGGCGCTTCTGGACCATCCCCGGTCCCGGGGAGCCCGGCCACGAGACGTGGCAGGGTGAGCTCCCCACCTGGATGACGGGCGGCGGGCCCACCTGGGTGACGGGCTCGTACGACCCGGAGCTCGACCTCCTCTACTGGACCGTGGGGAACCCGGGGCCGGACTTCAACGGCGAGGTGCGCCCCGGCGACAACCTCTTCACCAACACGGTGCTCGCCCTGGACCCGGACGACGGCACGCGCCGCTGGCACTTCCAGTGGACCCCGCACGACACCTGGGACTGGGACGGGATCAACGAGGTGATCCTGGCCGACCTCACCATCGGCGGACGGACGGTGAAGGGGCTGATCCACGCCGACAAGAACGCCCACTTCTACGTGCTCGACCGCGCCACCGGCCAGTTCATCCACGGGAAGCCGTTCGCGCGGCAGACCTGGGCCAAGCGGCTCGACCCGCAGACCGGGCGGCCGGTGATCGACTCCGTGGCGATCCTCACCTCCGCCCTGGAGCCGCTCTGCCCCGGCCCGGCCGGCGCCAAGGAGTGGAACCACATGTCCTACTCCCCGCAGACGGGGATGGCGTACATCCCGGTGATCGAGAACTGCGCCGTGTTCCGCACCGGGCAGGCGTTCTACCGGAAGGGGCTCCCCTTCTGGGGGAGCGTGGCCGACGCGGCGGCGCTGGGGCCGGGCGAGTCGCACGGGTCGCTCCTGGCGCTCGATCCCACCACGCTGGAGAAGGCGTGGGAGATCAAGACGAAGTGGCCGGTGATGTCGGGGGTGCTGACGACCGCGGGGGGGCTGGTGTTCTGGGGCGAGGCGGACGGGAAGCTGCACGCCACCGACGCGCGCACCGGCAAGGACGTGTGGACGCACCAGGCGCCCATGGGGATGCACGCGCCGCCCATGACGTACGCGGTGGACGGCAAGCAGTACGTGGCCTTCCCCGTGGGGTGGGGAGGGTGGATCAACGGCTTCGCCCCGGGGCTCCGGGGCGAGAAGACGGGGCACCTGCTCCTCGTGTACGAGCTCCCGTCATGAGGCGCGCCGTGCTCCTTCCCGGTGCGGCCGCCGCGGCGCTCCTGGCCACCGCGGCGGCGGCGCAGGCGCCGCGGACGATCACCTTCTGCGCGGCGACGGACAACCTCCCGCTCTCGCACCGGGACGCGGGGGTCGAGGTGGAGCTGGCCCGGCGGCTGGCGGAGAGCCTGGGGGCGACGGCCCGGTTCGAGTGGCTGGAGCACGGGGAGCGCCCCGGGGAGGCGCTCCCCGCGGGCCGCTGCGACGCCGCGCTGGGCGCGGTGGTGGACCCGGGGACGCTGGCGGACGGCCGGAGAGCTCCCGGGATCGCGCTGACGACCCCGTACTACGGCGCCGGGTACGCGCTGATCCGCCGCGCGGACGTCGCCCCCGTCCGCACCCTGGCGGAGCTGGGAGACACCCGCATCGCGGTGGAGACGGAGTCCATCCCCATCTACACGCTGAAGCAGCGCGGGAACCGGGTCTACGCGGTGCACGACTACGACGCGGTGGTCGAGGCGGTGGCCGACGGCAGGGCGGACTACGGGTACCTGTGGGGGCCGCTCGCGTCGTGGCTGCTCCGCGACCGGAGCGACGTGGTGCTCGCCCCGGAGTTCGAGCCGGTGGAGCGCTGGAGCTTCTCCCTGGCGCTCCGGGAGTCGGACGGAGCGCTGCGCGAACGGCTCGACGCCGCCATCCGCGACATGGTGCGGAGCGGGGAGGCGGCGCGGGTGTTCGGGGAGAAGGGCGTACCGTACCTGCCGCCCGGGGAGAGGTGACGCCGGGCACGGGCCGGTGCTCCCGACCCACGAGCGGAGGCCCCTCCACCGCACCCGGTGGAGGGGCCTCGTTTTTCGGGCGGCACAGACTAGAAGAGGTACCGCACCCGCACCTGGAAGCGCCGGTTGTGGGAGAAGGCGCCGAAGAAGCGGTCCTCGTCCCCGCCCAGCCAGTCCACCATCGCCTCCACCCGCAGGTGGTCGCCGAAGCGGTACGACGCGCCGGGCTGCAGGTAGTACCCGTCGGCCTCGAAGTCGTAGAGCCCGTCCACCACCACCTGCGCGGCGGTGGTGAGGTTGTGCTGCACCCGCCCCGTGACCGTCTTCTGGAAGAGGTGGTTCAGGTCGAACGGCTCCGGCGTGTAGCCGGAGGACGCGAGCTCCTGCACCCACTGCAGCAGCACCATCGTCCCGCCCGCGCCCATCAGGTCGCCGAAGGTGCGCTCCACCCCCAGCACGTACTGCGCGTAGTCCGGCCCCGCCTTCGGGTCCGGCATGACGTACGCGCCCTCCGCGCGGAGGGTGTACGGCCCCACCACCGTGGCCAGGTCGCCGCCCACGGCGCGCTTGCGGAGGTACTCCGGCGTGACCTCGACGCGGACGCTCTCGGGCCCGGTCATGAGCGGCTGCCGCCGCATCCACGGCAGGTCGTCCCAGCCGTCGAACCCGCTCACCGACACGTCCCAGCCGCGCACCGTCCCCGAGGCGCGGGCGGCGTACTGCACGTTCAACCAGGTGGTCGCCGGCTCTTCCGCCGGCATGAGCTCGTACGACAGGACCGCGGTCCGCGTGGGGTCCAGCGGATGCGGCATGGTGGCCGGGAGCGGGACCCGCCAGCGCGAGCCCGCGGGGGGGATGGTGCTCGCCTGGAAGACCGGGGCGACCACCCCCTCCCACTGCACGCCGCCCAGGTAGAAGCGCGGCCGGACCGCGACGATCCCGATCCGCTCGTCCTCGGTGTCGAGCGGGTCGCTGAAGTCCATGGGGGCGAGGTGGTCCGTGGGGTTCACCCCGTCCGCCTTCCCCCAGGCGACGATCTGCTTCCCCAGGCGCAGGTCGAGCCGCCCGAAGGTGAGGTCCGCGTACAGCTCGTCCAGGTACGCCCGGTTCCGCCCGCGGTCGGCCTGGTCCGCGCGCAGCTCCACCGCCCCGAAGAGCCGGGCTCGCTCGCCGAAGGAGGCGCGGGCCTCCAGCTGCACCAGGGCCTGGTTCCGCCCCAGGTTGCGGTCCCGCTCGCCGCCGTCGAAGTAGGCCTGGTGGTCGGCCTCCACGTAGCCGGTGAGCTGCAGCTCCTGCGCCCCGGCGCGCGGGGCGGCCAGGAGCGCCGCCCCCGCCAGGAGGAGGCCGGCCGCGCGCCGGGCCCGCCCCGCCGTTCCCGCGCCGCTCACAGGCCCCGCTCGAGCTCGCGCATGGAGAACGCGTCGTCCGCGAGGCCGCGGTTCACGGCGAAGTCGCCGTAGACGATGACGGTGGAGTGGCCGGTCTTCTGGTTCTTCATCTCCATGGTGTGGGCGCGCCAGGTCCGGGTGGAGGGGATCTGCCGGATGTCGCGCGCTTCGAGGGTCTTCAGCAGCTCGCCCTGCTTATCGTAGAAGTTCACGCGCGCGATGGCGAAGTTGTCCTTGCGGACGAAGATCTCACGGCGGCTGTAGCCGCTCTCGCGCCTCCGCTTGTCGTTGTTCGGCACCGCCTCCACGACGTACACGGGGACGCCCTGGAGCGGGGCCTCGCGCACGAGGCGGTACTCGTACTGGTCCATCTCCTCCGGGCCCACGTCCTCGAAGGCGAAGTCCGAGCCGACGAAGCTGTCCGACTTGTTGGCGGCGGAGATCCGGCGGCTCTTGCGGAGCGCCGGGAGGTAGAGCCACTGGTCGTCCTCGCGGTCCGGGTTCTCCACGGAAAGCAGGCCGGTGCCGCGCACGTCGGCGGGAGCCAGGAAGCGGATCAGCGCCTTCTGGTTGCGCTGGGCGTCCTCCTTGAGCATCCAGGTCACCTGGCGCTCCCGCTTCTGGCCGCGCTTGTTGATGAGCTGCATGCGGAAGTCCACCTGCTCGTCGTTCACGGCCCGCATGGCGTCGTTGCGCTCGATGATCTGCTTCCCGGTGAGCGCCTGCGCGGATGCGGCGGCCGGGGCGCCCGCCAGGAGCGCGAAGAAGAGGAGCGCGGGGACGGCGATCTCACGTTTGGGCATGGGTACTTCCCGGAGGTGCGTCGTGACGGGGTGACTGCCGGGGGTGACCCGGCCGGTGCCGAAGCGGGGCCGCAGGGCGGTGACCAGCGCCGGCATCAGGAGGAGCGTGCCGATCCCCACCGTGAGCATGGTGAGGGAGACCAGCCAGCCGAAGTAGCGGATCGGCATGAAGCCGGAGAAGATCAGCACGCTGAAGCCCAGCACGTTCGAGAGCATGTCGAACACGATGGCCCGCCCGGTGGTGAGCTGCACCCGGGCGACCGCCGTTTCGGCGTCCGCGTGCTCGTGGATCTCCTGGCGGAGGTGCATCAGGTAGTGCAGGGCGAAGTCGACGCCGATCCCCACCGCGATGGAGGTGATGATGGCGGTCCCCATCTCCAGGCGGATCCCCAGGAAGCCCATGAGCCCGAAGGTGAGCGTCGTGGAGACCACCAGCGGGACGATGCTCAGCAGGCCGACCGAGAACGCCCGGAAGACCAGGGTGCAGAAGAGGAGGACGATGCAGACCGCGGCGATGATGTTGTAGACCTTGCCGACCGCCACGTAGTGGATCTGCGCCAGCCAGAACATCACGTCGCCCCCGAACTCCATCTTCACGCCGGGGCCCATGTTCTCCGCGGCGTACTTCTGGAACTGCTCGTAGAGGCGGCGCTGGTCCCCCTGGTCGGAGGTGGTCAGCATCACCTGGATCCGGGCGCGCTGGTAGTCGTAGTCGACGATCTGCGCGAAATCCGCGGGGTTCCCGGACATGGAGTACAGCAGGAGGTACTGCGCCACGAGGTCGCGCGAGTCGGGGACCACGTGATACGCCGGGTCGCCCCCGTTCATCTCCTGGTGGATGCGGCGGACGACGTCGGCGAACGAGGAGGTCCGCCCCACCTCCGGGAAGCCCTCGGCGTACTCCTGGAACGCCTGGATCCGGCGCAGCATCTCCGGGTCCTTGACGGCGTCCGCCTCCGGCCCCTCCACCATGATCTCCATGCGCCGCACGCCGCCGAGCTTGGCGTTGAACACGTCGAACGCGGTGCGCAGGCGGTGGTCCGCCGGGAAGTACTCCGACAGGTCGTTGCCGATCTGGATCCGGCTGATCCCCACGACGGAAACGGCGAACACCACCGCCGCGCCGGCGAAGACCATGTTCCGGCGGCGGACCGCGAAGCTCCCCAGCGGGACGGTCAGCCGGTCGATCCAGTGCCGCTCCGCGGCCTTCCCGCCCTTCGGCTTGAGGAGGGCGAGGACGGCGGGGGTGAAGGTGAGCGACACCACCGTGGTCGCCAGCACGCCGAGCGCCGCGATGATGCCGAACTCGCGGATGGAGGTGACCCGGAAGGTGAGGAGCGTCGCCGAGCCCAGCGCCGAGGTGATCCCCGTCATCAGCACGGCCGGCCCGATCCGCTCCAGCCCCCGCCGCGCAGGCTCCGCCACGCCGTCCTTCACCTGCTCGTAGTAGCGGGCCAGGATGTGGATCCCGTACGAGTTGGAGATGGCCACCATCAGGATGGGGAGGGTGGAGGACACCACCGTCACCGGGAGCCCGATGTGCCCCATCAGCCCCATCGTCCACACGACGCTCAGCACCACCACCGCGAACGGGATCCACACCCCGCGCCAGGTGCGGAACGAGAAGTACAGCCCGACCAGGGTGAACAGGAGCACCAGGGGGAGGAGGAGGTGCAGGTCCGCCTGGATCCCCCGGTCGATCTCCTGGGGCTGCACGGCGTCGCCCGCGACGTGGATCCGCTCGGGGCCCCCGAACTCCTGCGCCAGGGCGAAGACCTGCGCGTGGACGGCCTCCTGGTCGTACCCCTTCTCCAGGTTCGCCTGGATCAGCGTCAGCGTCCCGTCCTCGGAGACGAGCTGCCCGTTGAGCATGTCGTTCGCGCGGACCGTGGCGCGCAGGCGCTCGACCTCCTCGGGCGTCCCGGGCACCTCGTCCAGGATCCGCCCCACCTCGAGGCCCCACTCGCGCCCCTCGATGTTGTTGACGGTGGCGAGGCTCACGATCTCGTCCTCGATCACCCCCTCCACCTGCTTCAGCCGCTCGGAGAGCTCGGCCACCTTGCGCAGGGTGCCCGGGGTGAACACGTCGTCGGCCTCCAGCCCGATGAGCACGCTCGCCTTGTCGCCGAACACCTCCTTCAGGCGGTCGTTGGTCCGGACGATCGGGTCGCTCGCCGGGAGCTCGGAGTCCTGGTTGTTGCGCGTGTCGAGGCGCGTCGCGCCGAAGCCCAGCCCCAGCGTCGCCAGGAGGACGAAGGCCAGGGTGACGATCGGCCGCCCGGTCACGAGACGAGAGAAACGGTCCATGGTTCGCAAGCGTGTGGTGGTGTGTGCAGCCGGACCCGGCGCGGCGCGCCGGCCGGCTCCGGGCCGTCCTAGTCCGTCTCGCGCGCCATCCACTCCGCGGCGCGCTCGGCCAGCACCATGCAGGTCATGCTGGTGGGCGCCCTGGGGATGACCGGCATCACCGACGCGTCCACCACCCGCAGCCCCTCCAGGCCGTGGACGCGGAAGCGCGGATCCACCACCGCCATGCGGTCGGCGGCCGGACCCATCTTCGCCGTCCCCACCGGGTGCCAGGTGGCGTTGATGAAGCGGTCGATCGCGCTCTTCAGGAGGTGGTCGCTGCCCACGATGGCCTCCGTCCAGAGGAACACGGAGCGGGTCCGCTCCGCGATGGGGCGCGACTGGACGATCTTCCAGGCCAGCCGCACCCCGGCCTTGAGGCGCTCCACGTCCTCCGGCGCCGAGCCGAAGTTCAGCTCGATCACGGGCTTGCTCGCCGGGTCCGGGTCCTCCAGGAACACCCGCCCCCGCGAGGCGGGATCGGACAGGACGACGGAGATGGCGTTGGCCCGCGGCGAGCGCAGCAGGTCCCCCAGCATGGGCACCGAGGAGGTGTGGAAGTTGCTGAGGATGAAGAGGTTGAGGTCGGGAGTGCGGCCGGGGGCGGAAGCGGCCCGGGCCATCACCTCGTGCGAGAGCGACGCCTCCGGCCCCTCGCCGTCCCGGGGAACCATCCAGAACATCACCGCCGGGTGGTCCGCCAGGTTCTCGCCCACGCCCGGGAGGTCGAGCACCGGGGCCACGTCGAGCGAGCGGCAGAGCCCCTCGTTCCCCACTCCGGAGCGAAGCAGGACGGCGGGGGTGTTCACGGCCCCGGCGCTCAACGTGATCCGCTTCCCGTACACGATGGCCCGGCGGCCGTCGGCGGAGACCACCTCCACCCCCACCGCGCGCCGGCCCTCGAAGACGACGCGGGCCACCGTGCACCCGCCGCGGACCGTGAGGTTCGGGCGTCCCCGCGCGGGGGCCAGGTATGCGATGGCGGTGGAGACGCGGACGTGGTCCACGCTGTTCACCGGCACCGGCCCCACGCCCGGGGCGGAGGAGCCGTTCATGTCCGCCACGTCGGCCAGCCCCAGCCCGCGGCACGCCTCCAGGAAGGCGGCCTGCAGGTCGTGCAGCGCCCGCGTGGACGGGCGGCGCACCGGGAGCGGCCCCTCGCTCCCGTGCAGGGCGCTCGGGAAGTCGTGGTCGGTCTCGATCTTCCGGAAGGCGGGGAGCACGTCGTCCCAGCTCCACCCGGCGTTCCCCAGCGCGGCCCAGCGGGCGAAGTCCTCCGGGAAGGGGCGCAGCGCCACGGCCCCGTTCACCGCGGACGAGCCGCCCACCACACGGCCCAGGAAATAGGGGAACTGCTGCAGCGTGGCCGACAGGGGCTGCGGCGCGCGCATGGCCGCCCGCGCGGCGGAGAACATGTCGCGCGGCGCCATGGCGGCCACGGCGGCGGACTGGAGCAGGTTCTGGAAGCGGCCGCTGCTGCGCAGGTTGGCCGCGAAGTCCCAGTTGTAGCCGGCGGTCACGGGGAGCCGGGCGTCGCGGAGCGGCTCCGGGAGGTGCTCCGGGTCGGGGAAGTCCGGCCCCGCCTCCAGGAGCAGCACCCGCCGGTCCGGCTGCTCGGAGAGCCGGGCGGCCAGCACCGCCCCGGAAGAGCCGGCCCCGACGACGATCTCGTCCCACACCTCGCTCGTGCTCATCTCGGTCGTTCGGCGCTCGTTCACGGCGTGATCCCCCCGGGTGCGATCCATCCCTGCAGCGCCGCGGCGAGCGCCTCCGGACGGGCGCTCAGGTAGAAGTGGTCTCCCTCGAACCAGTGCACCCGGTGCGGCCCCGTCGTGTGGCGCACCCAGGCGGCCACGCTCCCGGGGCTGACCTCCGGGTCCTCGTCTCCCGCGCAGACCACCAGCGGGCAGGTGAGCGGCTCCCCGGGGCGGGGCACGTAGGTCTCCAGCACCTCGTAGTCGGCGCGCAGGAGCGGGAGGAGCGCGCGCATGGCCTTGCGGTCGTCCAGCACCTGGGGCGGGGTGCCGCCCATCTGGCGGAGGTTGGCGATGAACGCCTCCTCGTCCGCCGCGTGCCACTGGGGGACGGGCGGGCCGGAGTCCGCCGGGGCGCTCTGCCCGGAGACGACGACCGCGTGCGGCTCGCGCCCGGTCCGCTCGCGCAGCGCCCGCGCGGCCTCGTGGGCCACCAGCGCGCCCATGCTGTGGCCGAAGAGCGCCAGCGGGCGGTCGAAGACGGCGACGAGGTCGGGGACGACCTGCTCCACGACCTGCTCCATGCGGAGGAGCCGCCGCTCCCCGAAGCGGTCCTCGCGCCCGGGGAGCTGCACCGCCAGGAGCTCCACGTGGTCGGGGAGGAGGGCGGCGAGCTTCCGGTACACGGATGCGCCCGCCCCGCACCAGGGGAAGCAGACCAGGCGCACCAGCGGCTGCGGCCTTCCTCCCAGGCGCCGCAGGCTCCCGCGGCGAGGCGGGGCGGCGGGGGCGCGGACGGCGGTGTTCATGGTCGGCGCTCCTCCCGCATCCCGGCGGCGATCTTCTCGGCCACCATCAGGCTGGTGAGGTGGGTGGGGGCGCTGGGGATCAGCGGCATCACGGAGGCGTCGGCGACCCAGAGCCCGTCCACGCCGTACACCCGGCCGCGCGGGTCCACCACGGCGCCCGCCTCGGGCGAGCGCCCCATCCGCGCGGAGCCGCAGGCGTGCGCGCTGGGCCGGACGAAGGTGGAGACCGCGCGCTCCAGCGCCACGTCGGAGCGGACCATCCCGTCCGTCCAGGCGAGGACCTGCTCGAACCGTGAGCGGAGCCCGGGCCGCTGCATCAGCTCCCAGGCGAGGCGGACGCCCTCCTTGAGCGGCGGCACGTCGCCGGCCTCGCCCAGGCAGTTGATGGACACCTCCGGCCGCGCGTGCGGGTCGGCGGAGGTGACGCGGACGTGCCCGCGCGAGGTGGAGCGGTTGAAGCAGGTGGTGACGCCCGCGATGGTGGGGGTGGTGGAGGTCGCCGCCAGCCGCGGGAACATCTCGCCGACGTCGATCCCCGCCATCATGCAGACGTGCATGTCGTTCTCGTAGCCGGTGCCGCTCGCGGAGTACCGCAGCAGGGTCTGGCGGAGCGGCTCGCCCAGGGTGCAGGCGTCCGCCCGGGGGACCCCCCAGATCCCCACCACGGGGTGGTCCATCAGCCCCTCGCCCACGCCGCGCAGCGGGCTCCGCACGGCGATCCCCAGCGATTCCAGCACGGCCGGGTCGCCGATCCCGGAGCGCATCAGGAGGGGCGGAGTGCCCATGGCCCCGGCGCAGACGACCACGCGGTCCGCCCGGAAGCGCCGCAGCTCGCCGCCCACCTCGGCCTCCACGCCGTCGGCGGCGGCGCCGTTCCAGACCACCCGGTGCACGTGGGCGCCGGTGACCACGGTGAGGTTGGGCCGCCCGCGCGCCCGGGCCAGGTAGGTGAGCGCGGTGGACATCCGCACCCCGTCCACGACGTTCTTGGGGATCACGCCGACGCCGGTGGTCTCCGGGTCGTTGTGGTCCTCGGTCTCCGGGAAGCCGTGGGCGACGCACGCCTCCATCAGCGCGGCCTGGAGCGGGGTGAGGTCTTCCTTCCGCTCGCGCCGGATGGGCATGGGCCCGCCGCGCCCGTGCAGCGTCTCCGGGCCGACGGGGTCGTCCTCCAGCATCCGGTAGAAGGGGAGGACGCCGGGCCAGCTCCACTCCTCGCCGCACTCCGCCGCCCAGTCCTGGAAGTCCGCGGGGGCGCCGCGCAGCGCCTGCACCGCGTTGATCGCCGACGAGCCGCCCAGCACCCGGCCGGCCTCGTAGTCGAATACGCTCGCCACGCTGCGCGCGGCGCCGCCCTTGATGAGGGTGCGGATCTTCCAGTTCAGGCCGGGGACCACCGCCGGCTGGCTGGCGCTGCGCACGGCGCGCTCCGCCGCCTCCCCTGCCGGCCGCTCGGGGCCGGCTTCCAGGAGGAGCACGCGCCGGTGGCCGTCCTCGCTCAGACGGCTGGCGATCACGGCGCCGGTGGAGCCGCCGCCCACCACCAGCACGTCGAAGCGCTCGGTGGGGGCGGTGTGCACGGGTCCTGTGGTCCAGGGTTGCTGGGTCATCGGGCTCGGTCGCGTAGGGTCGGCGGGGGGAGGCTCCTCCGGCGGTGCGTAAACTCGCCCGGCCACTCGGGCGAGACGTGATTGCGGCGCGGGCTCACACAGACGCACCGCCTGCGGAACCTCCCCCCACCTCCCGGGCGGCATCACGGTTCGGAGTCGGTCAGATGGCGCCCTGCACCCGGCGCCAGTAGGCGGCGGGCGTGAGGTCGGCGAGGGCGGAGCCCCGGCCGCGGCGGTCGAAGTCGTCGGTCTGGAGGGGGTGGCGGCCGAACATGTTCTCGACCGCCGCCCCGTCGGCCCGGTCCGCGAAGAGGACCCGCACCAGCGTGGCGTCCTCGTCCGGGAGGGCCGAGGCGGCCTCCAGGCACCGGGCCTTCCACTCCTCCAGCGGGACGCGGGGGGCGTCGCCGCCGAGCAGCGCCTCCAGGAGTGCGGGGAGGGTGAGCGGGTCGCGGTTCTCCACGTGCACCACGCCCGGATGGCGGCCCACGCCCAGCGAGTCCTCCACGACCAGCCGGCCGAGGACGTCCACGGGGACGCCGTGGAAGGCGGAGTCCGCCCACTCCGGGACCACCCCGGCCGCGCGGGCCGCGCGCAGCACGCTCGCGAAGGTGTCGCCCGGCTTGGCGCGCCCGGTGCGGGCGGAGGGGAGCGCGTGGGAGGTGCGGTAGATGGTGACCGGGAGCCCGCGGGCGGCGGCGGCGAGCAGGACCTGCTCCGCCGCCCACTTGGAGCGGGCGTAGCCGGTCAGGAGGCCGGCCGGGTCGGCGTGCACGCGCTCCTCCGGGAGGACCTCCAGGCGGCCCTCCACGCGGCGCCGGCACACCGCCATCGGCGAGGCGTGGAAGAGCGGCTTGGGGTGGTGCTCCGCGGCGAGGCGCACCACTTCCACCAGGGGAGCCACGTTGGTCCGGCCGTGCGACGGGTAGTCGAGGAGGACGTTGACGGAGGCGGCCAGGTGGTAGATGGAGTCCACCGTCTCCGCCAGGCGCCGCCACTCCGCCGGGTCCAGGCCCAGGCCGGGCGCCGCCAGGTCGCCGACGACCGGCTCCAGGCGCTCCGCCCACCCGGGGGCCGGCTCGATCCCGTGGCGCTGGAGGGCGTCCAGGATCCGCGCGTGCCCCGCGGCGGCGTCCGCCGCCCGCACGAGGC
>DASYWD010000094.1 GCA_035936415.1 Longimicrobiaceae bacterium | reverse complement strand
CGGCGCTGGAGGGCGCGCTGGGCGGCGAGGCCGGGATCCTGGTGATCGCCGGCACCGGGTCGGTGGCGTACGGCCGCGGACCGGACGGGCGGGTGGAGCGCTGCGGCGGATGGGGGATGCTGGTGGGGGACGAGGGGAGCGGGTTCGCCATCGGGCGGGCGGGGCTGGTGGCCGCGCTCCGCTCCGTGGACGGCCGGGGGCCGGAGACGCGGCTCCTCCCCCTCTTCCTGGAGCTGCTCGGCGTGGAGGACGTGCACGGGATCCCGCCCTGGGCCGGGCGCGTCGCCAAGGCGGAGATCGCGGCGCTCGCCACGCGCGTGATCGCGGCCGCCACCGGGGGCGACGACGTCGCGCTGGCGTTGGTCCGGGCCGCGGCGGGGCGGCTCGCCGAGCACGCCGTGGCGCTGCAGTGCCACCTGGCGCCCTGGCCGGCGGAGGTGCCGGTGGTGTTCCACGGCGGGGTGCTCGGGACCGAGCTGTACTCGGGCCTCGTCCGTGAGGCGCTGGAGGCGGCGGACCCGGCGTTCCGCGTTATGCCGCCGGTGGCGGACGCCGTGGCGGGGGCGCTGCGCCTCGCCCGGGGGCACCTGGCTTCGGCCTGAGGGGGCCCCCTCTCCCCCCGGCCCCCTCTCCCCCGCAAGCGGGAGAAAGGGGGAGAACGACACGGAGCTTCCTTCGCCGCGGTGGGCACGAGGCCCACCGCCGCCTCCCGTCGAATTCCACACGGTCCATCATGCCGAGAATCCGCACCCTGGCCGCCGCGCTCCCGCTCGCCGCCCTCGCCGCGTGCGCGGCCAACCCGCGCGCCGGCACGTCCACGGATCCCACCTACGACCTCCTGATCCGCGGCGGGCGGATCGTGGACGGCACGGGGAGCCCCTGGTACCGCGGCGACGTGGCGGTCAGCGGGGACCGCATCGTCGCGGTGGGGCTCCTTCCGGGGGCGCGGGCGCGCGACACCATCGACGCCACGGGGCTGGTGGTCGCGCCGGGGTTCATCGACATGCTGGGGCACTCCGAGTACCCCCTGCTCCGGGACGGGCGGGCCATCTCCAAGATCACGCAGGGGATCACCTCCGAGATCACGGGCGAGGTCACCAGCGTCGTCCCCGTCAACGAGAACACGCTCCGCGAGCTGGGGCCGGCGTCGCGCGAGCGGGTCACCTGGCGCGACCTCGACGGGTACTTCCAGGCGCTGGAGGCGGCGCGCCCCGCCATCAACCTGGGGACCTTCGTGACGGTGGGCTCGGTCCGCCGGGCGGTCATGGGGGACGTGGACCGCGCCCCCACGGCGGAGGAGCTGGAGCGGATGAAGGAGCACGTCGCCGCGGCCATGCGGCAGGGTGCGATGGGGCTCTCCAGCGGGCTCATCTACGCGCCGGCCTCCTTCGCCTCGCGCGAGGAGATCACGGAGCTGGCGAGGGTGGCGGCGCGCCACGGGGGCGGGTACGCCTCGCACATCCGCTCCGAGGGCGACCGGCTGGTGGAGGCCATCGAGGAGGCCATCGCCATCGGCGAGGGGGCGGGCACCTGGGTGCAGGTGCACCACCTCAAGGCCTCCGGCCGCCCCAACTGGGGGAAGATGCCGCAGGCGGTGGCGGCCATCGAGGCGGCCCGGGCGCGCGGGGTGGACGTGACCGCGGACCAGTACCCGTACCCCGCCTCCGGCACCGGGCTGGACGCCATCCTCCCCAACTGGGCCCACGCGGGCGGCACGGACTCGCTCCTGGCGCGCCTCCGCGACCCGGAGACGCGCGCCCGGCTGCGCGCCGAGCTGACCGGCGAGGGGGAGGGCGGCTCCGACTGGCGCATCGGCACCTCGGCCGGGGGGCCCAGCGGCGTGATGATCGCCGGGACCGCGGCGGACTCGCTCAAGAAGTACCAGGGGATGCGGCTGGACGAGGTGGCCCGCGCGCGGGGGCAGGAAGTGGTGGACGCGCTCTTCGACCTGCTCCTCGCCGACCGGGCCTCCACCTCGGCCATCTACTTCTCCATGTCGGAGGAGGACATCGAGTACGCGATGAAGCAGCCGTGGGTGAGCGTGGGGATCGACGCCGGGGCGCGCGCGGCGGACTCCACCATCAGCGGGAAGCCGCACCCGCGCGCGTACGGCTCGTTCCCGCGGATCCTCTGCCGCTACGTGCGCGAGCGGAAGGTGATCACCCTGGAGGACGCGATTCGCAAGTTCACGGCGCTCCCCGCCGCGCGGGTGGGGCTGGACGAGCGCGGGGTGGTGAAGGCGGGGATGTACGCGGACCTGACCCTCTTCGACCCGGAGACGGTCTGCGACCGCGCCACCTTCGAGGACCCGGTGCAGACGCCGGTGGGCATCCGCCACGTGATCGTCAACGGCACCCCGGTGGTGCGGAACGGGGAGGTCACGGGGGCGCGGCCGGGGCGGGCGCTCCGGCGGGCACACTGACCGGCGGACCCCGGGCGGCAGAAAAAAGCGGCGGCGGCACCCC
>DASYWD010000093.1 GCA_035936415.1 Longimicrobiaceae bacterium | reverse complement strand
GTCCCCGCCCGCGGCCGCTCCCGCCCCGCAACGCGAGTGCGCACGGGGGATCCGGCGCCCGCGCCCCGCGGCTCCCGCCCGGTCCGATCCCTGCTCGGGGAGCACGGCGGAACCGAGCTTCGCCACGTCCACCGACCCGTCATGCGCCACCACTTCACCGTAGACGTAGAAGAGTACTTCCAGGTGTCCGCCATGGAGCCCTACGTCCCCCGCGATCGCTGGAGTGGGATCGAGAGCCGGGTGGAGCGGAGCACGCGGCTCATCCTGGAGCTCATGGCGGAGCGGGACGCGCGCGGCACCTTCTTCGTCCTGGGGTGGATCGCCGAGCGGCACCCCGGCCTGGTGCGCGAGATCGCGGAGGCGGGGCACGAGGTGGCCTCGCACGGGTGGGGGCACCGCCGGGTGACGCAGCTCACCCCGGACCAGTTCCGCCGCTCCGTGCGCGCCTCGCGCGAGGTGCTGGAGGACCTCGTCGGCGCGCCGGTGCTGGGGTACCGCGCGCCCAGCTTCTCCATCGCCGCCGGGTACGAGTGGGCGCTCGACGTGCTGCTGGAGGAGGGCTACCGCTACGACTCCAGCCGCTTCCCCGTCCGCCGCCGCGGGTACGGCTTCGCGGGCGGGGCGCGCGACCCCCACTGGCTGGAGCGCCCCTCCGGGCGGCTGGGAGAGGTGCCCCCGGCCACGCTCCTCGTGGGCGGGAAGAACCTCCCCGCCGGGGGCGGGGCGTACTTCCGCCTCTTCCCCTACGCGCTGGTGCGGGCCGCCTTCCGGGAGGCGGAGGCGCGGGGCGCCCCCGCCACCTTCTACATCCACCCGTGGGAGGTGGACCCGGAGCAGCCGCGCATCCCGGTGCCGCCGGCCACGCGGGTCCGGCACTACGGGGGGCTGCGCCGGACGGTGCCGCGGCTGCGGAGGCTGCTGGGCGAGTTCCGCTTCCAGCCGATCGCGGAGACCCTGGCCAGGGAGGCGGAGCCGTGCACGGCGCGCTGACGGCGCCCGCGGGCGCGCCGCCGGAGGTGCGCGAGGTCGCCGCGGAGGGGCCGGAGTGGGACGCCTTCGTGGCCGCGGCGGAGGGGAGCACCTTCTGCCACCTGGCCGGCTGGCGCGAGGTGATGGGCGACGTGATGGGCCACGAGTGCCGCTACCTGGCCGCGGTGGAGGCGGACGGCCGCTGGGTCGGGGTGCTCCCGCTGGTGCGGGTGCGGAGCCGGGTCCTGGGCCACTACCTCCTTTCCATGCCCTTCCTGAACGACGGCGGACCGCTGGGCGCACCCGCCGTGCGGCGGCTGCTCGGCGCCCGGGCGGTGGAGGAGGCGCAGCGGATGGGCGTGGACCTCCTGGAGCTGCGCACGCGCGAGCCGGTGGGCGGGGCCCTGGCGGAGTCGCGCCGCAAGGTCACCGTGCTCCTCCCCCTCCCGGACACCCCCGGGGAGCTGTGGGAGAAGGGGTTCCGCGCCAAGCTCCGCAGCCAGGTCCGGCGCCCCATGAAGGAGGGGCTGACCACGCGGTTCGGCGCGGAGGAGGTGGGGCCGTTCTACGAGGTGTTCGCGCGCAACATGCGCGACCTGGGCACCCCCGTGCTCCCGCGCGCCTGGTTCGAGCGGATCGCCCGCGTCTTCCCGGAGCAGGCCCTGTTCGGCACCGTGTACTCCGGCGCCACCCCCGTGGCGGCGGGGTGCGGCTTCGCGTGGGGGGGCGAGTTCGAGATCACCTGGGCCTCGTCGCTGCGCGAGTTCAACTCCGTCTCTCCCAACATGCTCCTCTACTGGGCGTTTATGGAGCGGGTGATCGGGCAGGGCGTGCGGGTCTTCAACTTCGGGCGGTGCACGCCGGGGGCGGGGACGCACCGCTTCAAGCTGCAGTGGGGCGGCCAGGACGTGCCGCTCCCCTGGGCGCAGTGGTCGGCGGGCGGGGTGGCCGCCACGCCCTCGCCGGACCGCCCGGTTTTCCGCCTGGCGACGGCGGCCTGGCAGCGCCTCCCGGTGCCGGTGGCGAACCTGGTGGGGCCGGCCCTCGCCCGGCGGCTCCCCTGAGCGCGGCGGCCGGGTGCTGAGACACCAGCTGGCGGTGTACTCGCCCGTGTCGCTCCGCGCGGGCGGGCGGGCCGCGGGCGACGCCCTCCCCTTCCGCGCGGACCCGCGCCGGCTCCTCCTGGAGGAGCTGCTGCGCGACTTCGCGGCGGACGCCGGGACGCTCTGCGGGAGCGGCACGCAGGCGCTGCAGCGGGCGCTGGAGGAGGCGAGGCGGATGCGCGGGGACGCCCCGGTGGCGCTCCCCGCCTTCACCTGCTACGACGTGGCTTCCGCCGCGGTGGGGGCGGGGGTGCGGGCGGCCCTCTACGACGTGGACCCGGCGACGCTCGCGCCGGATCTCGACTCGCTGGAGCGGGTGCTCTCCGCCGGGGCGGGCGCCGTGGTGGCGGGGCCGCTCTACGGCGTGCCGCTCCCCTGGGAGGAGCTCCGCGCGCTGGCGGACCGGCAC
>DASYWD010000092.1 GCA_035936415.1 Longimicrobiaceae bacterium | reverse complement strand
GGGCGGTGCGGGGACGGTGTCGCCGACGGCAGCGCGCACCGTGCGGGGCCCGGCGGCGGGGACGGCGGTCTGCGCCAGCGCGGCGAGCGCAACGATCGCACCGGCCGCCAGGGCAGCCACGTCCTGGACCAGGGGGGAGCGGCGCATTCAGGCCTCCGCGGCGGCTTCGGCGACCCGGCGGCGGACCACCAGCCGCGAAAGGACGATGCTGAACTCGTAGAGGACGACCAGCGGCACCATCATCATCAGGGTGACGGTGATGACGTCGCCCGGCGTGAGCACGGCGGCCAGGATCGTGATGGCGACGATGGCGTGGCGCCGCTTGGAGGCGAGGAACTCCGGGGTCACCACGCCGAGCGCCGAAAGGACCATGATCACGATGGGGAGCTCGAAGACCACCCCGAAGGACAGGAGCAGCCGGGTGACGACGCTCAGGTACTCGCTGATGACGATGGACTGCTCCAGGCTCTCCGTCTGAAACCCCATGGTGAAGCGGAGCGTCATGGGGAGCACGAGCTCGTACGCCATCACCACCCCGCCCGCGAAGAGCACCAGCCCCAGGTACAGCGAGGGGATGATCACCTTCCGCTCCGACGGGAGCAGCGCCGGAGAGAAGAACGCCCACACCTGGTACGCGATGATGGGGAGCGCGAGCAGGAAGCCGCAGGTGACCGCCAGCTTCAGCGTGATGAAGAAAGGCTCCGTGGGGCTCAGGTACTTGAGCTTGGTCCCGTCCAGGAAGGGCTCGATGGGGTTCACCAGCAGCCCCAGCACGTTGAAGCGCATGACCAGGACGAAGGCCACACCGGTCCCTACCGCCACGGCCAGGAGGCTCCACAGGAGCCTCCAGCGCAGCTCCTCCAGGTGGTCGAGGAACGGCATCTCCGCCGTTCCATGGTTGAACATTGCCATTCTCGGGATAACTCCGGGGCCGCGGGGATCCCGCGGCCCCCGGTCAGGGAGCCGTGTCCTCCAGCGAGGGGAGGGGGAGCTGGTACCGTCTCAGCTCCATTTCCTGCCGCCGCGCATCCAGGTCCTTCAGCTCGTCGTAGAACTCCGTGAGGTCCTGGAAGTTGCGGTACACCGACGCGAACCGCACGTAGGCGATGTGGTCGCGCGTCTTGAGGCGCTCCATCACCATCTCGCCCAGCCGCCCGCTCGGGACCTCCACCTCGTCAGAGCGGTCCAGGATGCGCTCGATGTCCTCCAGGATCGCATCCACGTCGGTGGGGCTCACCGGCCGCTTCGCGCAGGCGATCTGCACGCTGCGCAGCAGCTTCCGCCGGTCGTACGGCTCCACCTCGCCGTCGCGCTTGAGGACCTGCAGCGGCCGCTCCTCGATGTACTCGTACGTGGTGAAGCGCCGCCCGCACCGGATGCACTCCCGGCGGCGGCGCACCGCGCGTCCCTCCCGGCTGCTGCGGGAGTCGACGACACGGTCCTCGCTGTGATGGCAGAAGGGGCAGCGCATGGCCTCGAAGTTAACGGCTCGCGCCTTTCTCCGACAGCGCGTGCGGCGTTGTACACCGGGGCCTGTTCGGTGTTGCGGGGAGGGGGAAGTGCGGAACAGCATAGGCTCACGCAGAGGAAGCAGAGGAAACGGAGGACTGCTCTCTCGCTGTTCCTCTGCTTCCCCTGCTTCCTCTGCGTGCGTCCTGCCGTTGTGAGCCGCGCGCCAGTGCCGACGAGAACGAGACGGGGCGGGACGGCCGACGCAACCGGCGATCCCACCCCGTAATCTGCTGCCGCCTACGTCCTTACGACCGGCCGAGCTTCTGGAGCTGGTCGCGCGCGAGCGTCGCCTCGGGCGAGCGGGCGTACGACTGCACGACGCGGTTGAACAGCGCCCGCGCCTCGGTGCGGTTCCCCCGCCCCGCCTCGATGGTCCCCGCCCGGTACAGCGCCGTGGGCGCCTTGCTCGACGCCGGGAAGCGCTGCACCACCTGGGCGTAGGTGGTCAGGGCGTTCTGCACGTCCTTGGCCTCGTTGTACGTCTCGCCCACGTAGAAGAGGGCGTCCGGGGCCAGGGCGTGGCTCGGGTAGGCGCGGAGGAACTCCTGGAACCCGGCGCGCGCCGTCTGCAGCGAGCCGCGGCGCAGGGCGGCCAGCGCGGTGTTGTACAGCTCGTCGGCGCTCGCGTCCGCCGGGGCTGTGCCGCCGGCCGCCGGGGTGGTGCCCTCGGCGGGGCGGGCCGCCTCCTGCTGCGCGCGGGTGTTGATCTGCTCGCGCAGCTCAGCCAGGCGCTGCTGCCCCTGGCCGGTCAGCTCCTGGATCTGCACGAGCTGGCGGTCCACCTGCAGGAAGCGGTTGGAGATGTCGCCCCGCAGCCGCTGGTTCTGGCTGTTCAGCGAGTCCAGCATCGCCCGGTTCTGCCGCTGCATCTCCCGGAAGGCGCTGTCCTGCGCCGCCCGCATGGCCGCCATCTCGTCGCGCAGGTCACGGACGTCGCGCTTGGTGGCGCACGCCCCCAGGAGCGGCGCCAGCAAGAGCGCGGCCAGGAGGCGCGCCTTCATCGGCCGCCGCCCCCCAGGACGACGAACTCCGCGCGCCGGTTCCGCGCGAAGGAGCCCTCGTCGCCCCCCTCCACCAGCGGGCGCTCCTTGCCGTAGCTGATCGTGGAGAAGCGGCCGGAGTCGATCCCGTACCCTTCCAGGAAGGTGCGCACCGCCTCCGCGCGGCGCTGCCCCAGCGCCAGGTTGTACTCCGTGGAGCCGCGCTGGTCCGCGTGCCCCTCGATGCGGAGCGCCACCGACGGCACCGAGCGCATGATCTCGGCCTTGTTGCGGAGCCGCTCCTGCGCCTCCGGGGTGAGGTCGAAGCTGTCGTACTCGAAGAACACCATCTCCGAGAGCGCCTCGCGCACCCGGGCCATCTCGCGCTCCGCCGCGGCCATCGAGTCCGCACGGGCGCGGTCCCGGCGAAGCCGTTCCGCGAGGGCGATGGAGTCGGCGCGGGCGTCGCCGGCCACCACGGGGTCCGTGGCGGGGCCCGCGGCGGGGCTGCGCTTCTTGCAGCCGACCAGCGTGAGGGCGGCGAGCGCGACGAGGGCGGCGTGGCGGAGCTTCATCTGGCTTTCCTCTCTGACGGGCGGAGTGCGGGATTGCGCCGCGGGCGCGGCGCGCGTTCGGCCGTTAGCGGCCGGGGGAAGGTGCAGCCGGAGCGGACGGGACCCGGTACAGCACCGGGGACCAGTCCGGGAGGCCGTAGCCGCGCCCGCGCAGGAGCGGGCGGGTGCGGCCGCTCACGGCGTCGATCACGAAGAGGCCCCCGCCGTCGCGGTCGGAGGCGAAGACCAGGTGCCGTCCGTCCGGGGCCCAGCTCGGGTCCTCGTTGCGGCCGCGGTTGGTGAGCACGCGGGGGCGGCCCCCGGCGGCGTCCACCACGGCGAGCTGCGGCGAGCCGCCGATGCGCGTGTGGTACGCGATGGCGTTCCCCCGCGGCGACCAGTCCGGCGAGGTGTTGTACCCGGAGCCGCCGTAGCGGTACTCGGACACCACGCGCGGCTCCCCGCCGCGCGACATCACGTAGATGTGCGGCTCGCCCAGCCGGTTGGAGACGAAGGCGATCCGCGACCCGTCCGGGGAGAAGGTGGGCGAGAGCGAGTCGAAGCGGCGCCCGCGGGTGAGCGCCTCGAAGCGGCCGCTCCCGTCCACGGTCGCCACCTCCGTGTTGCCGTCCACCGTCGCGGCGAAGGCCAGCGTCCGCCCGTCCGGGGAGTACGCCGGGGTGATGTTCAGCCCGTCGCGCCGCGAGACGGTCCGGTCCTCGCCGGTGGACAGGGTGCGCTCGTAGAGCGCCGGGATCCCGCTGCGGAACGACGTGTAGGCGAGCCGCGCGCCGTCCGGCGACCACGCCGGCGACAGGGCGATGGAGCCGTCGCTCGTCACCCGCTGCACGTTCTCGCCGTCCCAGTCGACCATGTAGATCTCCTTGGAGCCGCGCCCCTGCAGCACGAAGGCGATCCGCGACGCGGCCACCCCGGGCTCGCCGGTGGCCCAGCGGACCACCTCGTCCGCGGCGGCGTGCACCGCCATGCGGAAGCCCCGGTCGGCGGGGCGAGGGATGGCGAAGGTGCGCTCCCCCTTCACCTGCCCGTACACCGCGTCCAGGAGCGCGAGGCGCAGCGCCAGCCCGCTCCCCTGCGGGACCACCTCGCCGGCCAGGACCCAGTCGGCGCCGCGGTCGCGCCAGTCGCCCACCGCGGAGGGGGCCACGGCGCGCGTGCCGGCCGGGGCGTCCTGGACCCGGAACCGGTCGCTGAAGTCCAGGTCCTGCCGCACGATCTGGCGGACGGCCGAGGCGGCGCCCTCCATCCCCGCGGCGGCGGTGAAGGGGAGGACCAGGAAGCCCGGCTCCGAGCCCGGGCGGTAGGTGAGGCCGAGCTGGACCATCACCGTGTCCTGCGCGCGGAGCGTCCCGGGAAGCCCCAGGGCGAGCGCGAGGAGGCCGAGGAGCGCGGTACGGAAAGGGATGCTGCGTTTCATCGCCTGGAGGTCAGCTTTCGGGCTCGAAGGTGAAGGAGACGGGGAGCCGGTTCCCCCGGTACGCCCTGGGGAGCGGGCCGAAGGCCTTGTTGAGGCCGGCCTGCTCGACGGCCTCCATGGCGGCGGCGCGGAACTGGAAGCTCCCCCGGCTCTTGCCGATGGTGATGTCGGACACCGATCCGTCGCGGTTGATCCAGAACTGGACCTCGGCCTCGTCGGTGCGCGACCCCGGCGGCGGGCGGAAGTACCGCTTGAGCTGCCGGATGATGTTCGCCAGGTACGCCGGGTCCACGAACTCGGCGCCCTCGGTCCGCACCGCCAGCCCCTCCCCGCCCACCGAGGCCGGGTCCGGGTTCCGCCCCTTGGGGGGCACGGGGTTCCGGGCGGCGGGCGCCTCCGTCTTCCGCGGGGCGTCCTTCTGCGCCGCCTCCTGCGGACGCTCCGCCCGCTTGGGCGTCGGTGTCGGCGTGGTGGACTTCGGCGGCTCCGCGGCCCGCTCCGTCCGCTTGGGCGCGGGCTCGGGCGGCGTGGCCCTGGGCTTCTCGGCCGGCCGCTCCGTCTTCGGAGCGGGCGTCGACTTGGGGGCCGGCTGCTTCGGCTCGAGG
>DASYWD010000091.1 GCA_035936415.1 Longimicrobiaceae bacterium | reverse complement strand
GCCCCACACCGGGCGGCGGCCGCTTCGCATGGTGTCCATGAATCCCGTCGTTTTCAGGGAAGATCCGGCAGGGCAATGCCTTTCGGAAAAGCCAGGTGGACAGGCGACGTTCGCCGCTGATTTCGGGATCCGTTCGGGTGTGCCGGTGTACCAGAGAATGAGGGAAAGAGCACCGGAGGAGAGACTCGGACAGGAAGGGACCATGACCAAGCCGGCGATCGACTTTCACGCGGCCGGGGGGGTGCAGCTGGACCGGCTGGAGCGCTGCCTGGAGCTGCACGTGCAGCCCACCGGGCCCGGCCGCTACCGGGTGACGGGGGGGAGCGAGCCGCACTGGGTGGACCTGCACACCCTCAACCAGCCCCGCTGCGACTGCGGCGACCACCTCTGGCGCGAGCGGATCTGCAAGCACATCCTCGCCGCGCTCCTGCGGGAGGGGAACGAGCACGTGCTGCTCGCCCTCCGCGCGCTGGTGCGCGAGCTGCGCGGCGAGGCGAAGGCCGCGTAGGCGCCCGTCACCGATGCGTCGTCACCCCCACCTGCCTGCACATGTCCAGCACGGGGCAGGCGGAGCACTTCGGTGCCCGCCCGGTGCAGACGTGCTTCCCGAACGGCACCAGGAGGCGGTTGATTTCCACGTGGTACTCCTCCGGGAGCATCTCCTCCAGCGCCTGCATCGTCCGCTCGGGGGTGGAAGCGCTCACGTACCCCCAGCGGTTGGTCACGCGGTGCACGTGCACGTCCACGCCGATCTTCGGCGCGCCGCAGGCGATCCCCAGCACCAGGTTCGTGCACTTGGGACCCACCCCGCGGAAGCCGAGCATCAGCGCTTCGTCGCAGGGGAGCTCGCCCCCGTGCTCCTCCGCGACCGTCCTGGCGATCTCGTGGATCTGCCGCGACTTCCCCTCGTGGAAGGTGCAGGAGCGGATGATCCGGTCGATCTCCTCCGGCCCCAGGGCGGCCACCTCCGCCGGGGTGCGGGCGCGCTCGAAGAGGGCGAGCGCGGTGGGGAGCATGGTCTCGTCCAGCGTCCGGATGGAGAGGATGCAGGCGACGAGCTGCGCAAAGGGCGTGTCGTGCCCGAGCTCCGCCAGCTCGAAGAGCGCTGCCTTGGGGTAGTGCTCGACGGCGGCGGCGACGCGCCGCATCGCCTCGTGGATGTCGAAGGGGCGCTTGTCCGGCCGCGGCGGGGCCTCGCCTGCGGACGCGGCGAAGGCCGGCGGGTCGCCTGCCCCCGCCGGCCTCCGTCCCTTCGGGCTCCGCTTGCCCGGGCGGGCCACCCGCTACTCCGGCCGGGTGCCCCCGACGGCGGGATCGCCCTTGCTGGCGCCGCCGCGCTCCCGCACCACGACCCCCTCCGAGTCGGGGCGGCCCAGGTCGGAGGTGTTCATCTCCCGCTGCTGGTCCTCCGGGACGCCCGCGACCTTCTGGCCGTGGCCGCCGGGGCGCTTGTTCACGGCGTCGTCCGCGAGGGGCGCATCGCCGAGGCGCGGGCCGCCGCCGGGGGCGTCGTCGAACCCCGCTTCGTCGAAGCCCTGCTCCCCGAGCGGGTCCGCGGCCTCGATCTGTTCGGGGTCGAACGCCGGGTCCTCGTTTCGGTGTCTGCTCATGCTTTCTCCTGTCGGTTCATCGGTAACGGCGGTTGTCGCGGGGGTACACCGTGTACTCCACGTCGTATCCGTGCTCGCGCGCCCAGCGGCGCACCTCCCGGTCGCCCCCGCGCCCGTACGCCGGGCTCTCGTCCGGGCGCCGCGGCGGGCGCTCGCGGGCGCCGTAGCCGGGTACGAACGGGGGGCCGTACGGGAACGGCTCTGCGGCCACCCCGAAAGGTCCGTACCACCCCCACGCAAGCGGCATGTACCCGGGTCCCATCGGGAACGAGGCGCCCGCGAACGACGGGCCGTAGGCGGGGCCCCAGCCCGCGTCGTATCCCCGCCGGTAGTCGGCGCCATAGCCGCGGGTGCGAGGGTCCCGGCCCTCTCCCCGCCAGCCGCGGTCGTACCGGTGATGGTCGCGCATGGTCTCCTCTCCGGTTTGGGGTTCGCGCGGTGTCCGCCACGGAGTTGCAAGAACCGTACGTGCTTCGCGGAACGGGGCTTGCGTTGCTGGGGCCCTGCCGAGCTCCCGCTGCCACGGCGTCTCGTGGTCCGTTTCTCCCTCCAGGAGGAGGGAACGCATGGCTCTGATCCTCACAGTCGTTGTGCTCGCTGCACTTGCCGCGCCGGTTTTCGCGGTTCATTATCTCGTGCGGCTCCCGGAGGCGCCTGCCTGCCCCACGTGTCGGCGGGTCACCACGGGGACCGTGGACCGCGCGCACGTGGGTGCGGAGCGCCTTCTGGCGATCCTTTGGGCCACGCAGGTCCGGCGCTGCACCGCGTGCGGGTGGCGGGGGCGCATGCGCTGGCGCTGGGCGCTGGAGAGGGAGGGGAACGGAGAAGGCTGAGGCGCGGCGGCGGTCCACCGGTCCCGCCCCGCGCACCGATCCCGCGGTTCCAACCACCTGAGACGCCCGGCGCCCGCGCCGGGGGAGGCGCTGCATGGAGCACAGGATTCTCACCGACCGGGACGTCTGGATGCTGGCCGCCGCCGGCCACCTCAACCTGCGGGGCGCGGTCCTGGACGGGGTGAACCTGGAGCGCGCGAACCTCGCCGGCGCGCGCCTGGAGCGCGCCAGCCTCAAGGGAGCGCGGCTCGCGGGGGCGATCCTCACCGGGGCCGATCTCTCCGGGGCCGACCTGGAGGGCGCGGACCTCAAGGGCGCCGACCTCACCGAAGCCACCCTCACCGAGGCGTACCTGAAGTCCGCGCACCTCTGGGGGGCGTACCTGGAGCGCGCCACGCTGGAGTGGGCGTTCATGGAAGGGGCGTACCTGGAGTGGGCGTACCTTCGCGGCGCGCACCTGACCGGGGCGTACCTCAAGGGCGCGGTGCTCACCGGCGCCGACCTGGCCGGCGCCTCATTCAAGGGCGCCAACCTGACCGGGGCCTACCTCCGCGGCGCGGACCTTTCCGGCGCCGTCCTCGAGTTCGGCACGCTGGAGTGGGCGGACCTGGCCGGGGCGAACCTGTCCGAGGCGAGCCTGCGGGGCGCGAACCTGACCGGCGCCGTGCTCACCGGGACCAACCTGAGCCGGGCCACCCTCGCCACCGCCACGCTCAAGGGGGCGGACCTCTCCCAGGCCAACCTGGACGGCGCCGAGATGGCCGGAGCCGACCTGGAGCGCGCGGAGCTCGGCGGCGTCAGCCTCCCGGCCGGCGCACCGGAGGCCGCCGCGGGGGCCGAAGCGTAGCGCCCGCGGCGGGTCCCGGCCCGGGATTGCGAGACCGATCCCCCCCTCCCTAAGTTGTCCGCCCGCGCGACGTGGCGCGACCAGGACAACCTCAGCACCCGCCGGACCGATGAGCAAGCACGCCGCCGACCCCGGTACCGCCCAGGCGTTCGTCGAGACGCGCCGGGCGCGCATCGCCGACGCCGTGGCGCGTCCCCTGTCTCCCGCGGCCTCCGACACGGATCCGCTCTCCCCGGAGCGCCTCGCCTTCTTCCGCAAGGAGGCCGAGGACCTGTACTGGAACGAGCTGGCGTGGGAGGAGCTGACCGACGAGGAGCTGGTCGTGGGCGGCCACCTCACCGAGATGGTGTTCCCGGGGTTCCTGGCCTTCGTGGAGGCGCTGCTGGTGGACCGCGCCCCCGTGGACTCGCTCGCCCTCGCGCGGCCGCACCCCGACGCGGTGGAGGAGATCCTCACCTTCCTGGGGGAGCGCTGCGCCGAGACCTCGGCGCAGCTGGAGGCGGGGGTGGACTCGCAGCGGGTGGTCTGGGCCCGCCTCATGACCTGCCACCTGGTGGACCTGGTGCTGTACCGGCTGCACGGCCTCACCCCCGCCGAGCGGGAGCGCCTGGAGGACGCGCGCTGACCTCCGCGCGTCGCCTCCCGGCGGTGCGCTCCGGCCACCCCTACTTCGCGGGTGCCCCCCTCCTGATGGCCCACCGGGGCGGATCCCTCCTCGCCCCGGAGAACACCCTGGAAGCCTTTCGGCGCGCCCTGGAGTGGTGGCGCGCCGACGTGCTGGAGGTGGACGTCCAGCCCACGGCGGACGGCGACGTGGTGGTGTTCCACGACGCCACCGTGGACCGCACCACGGACGGCAGCGGCCCCGTCGCCGGGCTGCGGCTGGAGGAGATCCGGCGCCTGGACGGCGGCTTCCGCTTCACCGCGGACGGCGGCCGGAGCTTCCCCTTCCGCGGCCGCGGCGTCCGGATCGCCACGCTGGAAGAGCTGCTCCGCGCCTTCCCGGACGCCCGCGTCAACGTGGAGATCAAGGACCGACGCGCGCAGCGCCGCGTTTGGGAGACGGTGCACGACCTCCGCGCGACCGGGCGGGTGCTGATCGCCGCGGGGCACCGGGCCAACCGCTCCCTCTTCGGCGACTATCCCGGCCCGACGAGCGCCTCCGGGGAGGAGATGAAGGCCTTCTACCTCCACCACCTCACCCACACCACCCGATTCTGGCGCCCGCCCGTGGACGCCTTCCAGATGCCGGAGCGCTACGGCGGCGTGCAGGTGCTGACCCCCCGCTTCCTCCGCGAGGTGCAGGCCCGCAACGTCGCCGTGCACGTCTGGACGGTGGACGAGGAGGCCGACATGCGCCGCCTCCTCCGCCTGGGCGTGGACGGCATCGTGACGGACCGCCCGGACCGGCTCGCGCGCGTGCTCCACGAGATGTTCGGTAGGCCCCTGCCGCCGGGAACGCCGGACGAAGCGACCGAGGGCCCGCAGCTCAACAGGGAACCGCCTGCAAACGGCTGAGTGCCCCGCAGCCGCTTTCGTACTCACGCACTTCCGCACTCTCGCACTTCCGTACTCCCCCCCTCCCTGGAATGGTTGTTGCGGCCCCGCCGGGACGCCGGCGCGCGGCCGGCACTGCCCTGTGGACCGAGCCCGGAGGAACGACGATGGCGCGCTACGACGGCGGGTGGAGTGGCCCCCGGAGGCCCTCACGCTACGACGAATTTTTCCGTCCCTACGGGCCGCCCGATCCGGTGATGCGCCCCGGCGGGGCGGGGCGCGCGGGGTTCAACCCCATGGTGGGGCCGGTCTCCCCGGGATACGGCCGGGACTACGGCCAGGAGCGCGGCGGCCGGAGTGAGCCCTGGGGCGACGTCGGGGCCGGCGGGATGGGCGAGCGCGAGGAGTTCTGGGAGCCGGGCACGGTGTACGGACCCGCGCGCTACGGCCTGGGCCCCTACCACGAGCGGCTCCGCCGCCACCGTCGCTCCGACGACGAGCTGCGGGAGGAGGTGGAGGAGGCGCTCTTCTACGACACCTGGGTGGACGCGGACGCCATCACGGTGGAGGTGAAGGACGGGATCGTCACCCTGCAGGGCGAGCTCCCGGACTTCGACGAGATCCGCTACGCCACCGACGACGCCTGGGACGTGGACGGGGTGCGGGGGGTCCGCTCCCAGCTCACGGTGCGGCAGGGGGAGCGCGGCGGCGGGTCGCAGGGTGGGAGCCAGGCGCGGGGCACGGCGGGCCGCGGCGGCGCGGCCG
>DASYWD010000090.1 GCA_035936415.1 Longimicrobiaceae bacterium | reverse complement strand
GACCAGGGCGTGACCACGATGCTGATCACCCCGGTGCTCTTCAACCCCTACTCGGAAGCGATCCCGGGCGCGCTGGCGGGCCTGCGCCACGTGCTCACCGGAGGCGACCGGGCGGACCCGGCCGCCTACGGGCGGCTCCTGGGCGAGGGCGGCCCCCGGGCGCTCCTGAACTGCTACGGACCGACGGAGACGACCACGTTCTCCATCGCCCACCGGGTCGAGAGCATCCCGGAGGGGACGGCGCGGGTGCCGATCGGGCGGCCGAACGCGAACACGCGGGTCTACGTCCTGGACCGCGACGGCGAGCCGGCGCCGGTGGGCGTGGCCGGCGAGCTCCACGTGGGCGGGGCGGGTCTGGCGCTCGGATACCTGAACCGGCCGGAGCTGACGGCGGAGCGGTTCGTCCCCGACCTGTTCGGCGGGGAACCGGGGGCGCGGCTGTACCGCACGGGTGACCTCGTGCGCTGGCTGCCGGAGGGGAGCCTGGAGTTCCTGGGGCGCACGGACCGGCAGGTGAAGGTGCGGGGGTTCCGCATCGAGCCCGGCGAGGTGGAGGCGCGGCTCCGCGCGCACGCCGGGGTGCGGGAGGCGGTGGTCGTGGCGCGGGAGGACGCGCCGGGAGACCGGCGGCTGGTGACGTACTGGGTGGGGGAGGCGCTCGAGGCCGAGACGCTGCGGGCGCACCTGCTGGAGCGGCTGCCGGAGCACATGGTGCCGGCGGCGTACGTGCGCCTGGAGGAGATGCCGCTTACGCCCAACGGGAAGCTGGACCGGCGGGCGCTGCCGGCCCCGGAAGGGGAGGCGTACGCGCGGCGGGGCTACGAGGCGCCGGTGGGCGAGGTGGAGCGGGCGCTGGCGGAGGTCTGGGCGGAGGTGCTGAAGGTGGAGCGGGTGGGGCGGTGGGACAACTTCTTCGCGCTGGGCGGCCACTCCCTACTGGCGATCGCGCTGATCGAACGGATGCGGCGCGTGGGGCTGTTCACGGACGTGCGGGCGCTTTTCACCACGCCCGTGCTGGCGGAGCTGGCGAAGGCGGCAGGCGGGGAGTCTCACGAGCTGGAGGTTCCGGCGAACGGGATCCCGGAGGGGTGCGGGGCGATCCGGCCGGAGATGCTGCCGCTGGTGGAGCTGAGCCAGGCGGAGATCGACCTCGTCGTGGCGGGGGTGCCCGGGGGCGCCGCCAACGTGCAGGACGTCTACCCGCTGGCGCCGCTGCAGGAGGGAATCCTCTTCCATCACCTGATGGCGGAGCAGGGTGATCCCTACCTGACGCCGAGCCTGGCCAGCTTCGACACCCGCGAGCGTCTGGAGCAGTATCTGGCGGCGCTGCAGGCGGTGATCGACCGGCACGACATCCTGCGCACGGCGATCCGGTGGGAGGGGCTGCGGGAGCCGGTGCAGGTCGTCTGGCGGCGCGCGGAGCTGCCGGTCGAGGAGGTACAGCTGGACGAGGAAGGAGGGGATGCGGCCGAGCAGCTGTGGCGGCGGTACGACCCGCGGCGGTACCGGATGGACCTCGGGCGCGCACCGCTGTTGCGGGCATGCATCGCCGAAGACCGCGAGAGGGGTCGCTGGCTGCTGCTCCTGCTGGTGCACCACCTGACGGGCGACCATGAGTCGCACGAGGTGCTCAGGGATGAGATCTCGGCACATCTGCAGGGACGGGTCTCGGAACTCCCCCCGCCCCTCCCCTTCCGGAGCTACGTGGCGCAAACGCGGTTGGGGGTGAGCCGGGAGGAGCAGGAGGCGTTTTTCCGCGAGCTGCTGGGGGACGTGCAGGAACCCACGGCGCCGTACGGGCTGCTGGACGTGTGGGGGGAGGGACGCGGGATCGGGGAGGCGCAGCTCGAAATGGAGAAGAGCCTCCCGGAGCGGCTGCGGGCCCGTGCGCGGGAGCTGGGGGTGAGCGCGGCGAGCCTGTGCCACCTGGCGTGGGCGCTGGTGCTGGCGCGGCTGACCGGCCGGCAGGACGTGGTGTTCGGTACCGTGCTGTTCGGCCGCACGCAGGGTGTGGCAGATTCGGACCGGGTGATGGGGCTCTTCATCAACACGCTGCCGGTGCGGATCGGGGTGGGGGCGGAGGCGGTGGAGGCGAGCGTCCGGAAAACGCACGGGCTGCTGGCGGAGCTGCTGCGGCACGACCGCGCCTCCCTGGCGCTGGCGCAGCGGTGCAGCGGGGTGCCGGCGCCGGGGCCGCTGTTCACCTCCCTGCTGAACTACCGCTACAGCGGGAGGAGCGGGCGTTCCCCGGAGGCGGGGCGGTCCAGGGTAGGCGTCCGGGGAATTCACGTCGAGGAGCGGACGAACTACCCCGTGATGGTCGTGATGGACGAGATGGGAGGGGGAGGCTTCCTGATCAGGGCGCAGGTGGCGGCACCTGTGGAGGCGGCGCGGGTGTGCCGGATGATGCATACGGCGCTGGAGCGGCTGGTGGAAGCGCTGGAGGTCTCGCCGTGGGAGGCGACCGGGACCATCGACGTGCTGCCGGAGATGGAGCGGCGGCAGGTGCTGCAGGAGTGGAACGCGACGGAGGCGGCATATCCGCAGGACCTCTGCGTACACGAGCTCTTCCAGCGCCAGGTGAGGCGCAGCCCCGACGCGGTGGCGGTGGTCTTCGAGGGCGAGCAGGTGAGCTATGCCGAGCTGAACCGGCGGGCGAACCGGCTGGCGCACCACCTGGTCGGGCTGGGCGTCGGCCCGGACGCGCGCGTCGCCATCTGTGCCGAACGGAGCGTGGAGATGGTGGTGGGGCTGCTGGCGGTGCTCAAGGCCGGCGGGGCGTACGTGCCGCTGGATCCGGAGTACCCGCGGGAGCGGCTGGCGTACATGCTCCGGGACAGCGCGCCTGCGGCGGTGCTCACCGTGGCCCCGCTGCGGGAGCGGCTCGGACCGCCGGGGGTGCCGGTGCTGGACCTGGCGGGGGATGCCGCGGAGTGGGCCCATCGGCCGGCGAGCGATCCGGACCGTGCGGGACCGGACCCGCGGAACGCCGCGTACGTGATCTACACCTCCGGATCCACCGGCCGCCCCAAGGGCGTGCAGGTCACCCACGCCAACGTGGTGCGCCTCTTCACCGCCACCGAGCCCTGGTTCGGCTTCGGGGAAGACGACGTGTGGACGCTGTTCCACTCGTACGCCTTCGACTTCTCCGTCTGGGAGATCTGGGGCGCGCTCCTCTACGGAGGGCGCCTGGTCGTGGTCCCCTGGGAGACCAGCCGCTCGCCGGAGGCGTTCCGCGAGCTGCTCGTGCGCGAGCGGGTGACGGTGCTCAACCAGACCCCCTCCGCCTTCCGGCAGCTGATCGCCGAGGACGAGGCGGCGGAGCGCGCCGACGACCTGTCGTTGCGGTACGTGGTCTTCGGCGGGGAGGCGCTGGAGCCGGGCACGCTGCGCCCCTGGACGGCGCGGCACGGGACGGAGCGGCCGCGGCTGGTGAACATGTACGGGATCACCGAGACCACCGTGCACGTCACCTACCGCCCCATCACGGCGGAGGACGTGGAGCGCGGCTCCGTGAGCGCGATCGGGCGCGCCATCCCGGACCTGGGCGTCTACGTGCTGGACCCGCGCGGCGAGCCGTCGCCCGTGGGCGTCCCGGGCGAGATGCACGTGGCGGGCGCCGGCCTGGCGCGGGGCTACCTGGGGCGGGCGGAGCTGACGGCGGAGCGCTTCGTCCCGGACTCTTTCGGCGGCGCGCCGGGCGGACGGCTGTACCGGAGCGGCGACCTGGCGCGCTGGCTCCCCACGGGGGAGCTGGAGTACCTGGGCCGCATCGACGCGCAGGTGAAGGTGCGCGGCTTCCGGATCGAGCTGGGGGAGGTCGAGGCGCGGCTCCTGGAGCACCCGGGGGTGCGTGAGGCCGTGGTGGTGGCCCGGAAGGAGGAGGCGGGGGAGAAGCGGCTGGTGGCGTACTGGGCGGGGCCCGACGAGGTGCGAGCGGACGGCCTGCGGGCGTACCTCGCGGAGCGGCTGCCGGAGTACATGGTACCGGCCGCCTACGTGCACCTGGATGCGCTGCCGCTGACGCCCAACGGGAAGGTGGACCGGCGGGCGCTGCCGGCGCCGGAGAGGGATGCGTACGCGCGGCGGGGCTACGAGGCGCCGCAGGGGGAGGTGGAGCAGGCGCTGGCGGAGACCTGGGCGGAGGTGCTGAAGGTGGAGCGTGTGGGCCGGTGGGACCACTTCTTCGAGCTGGGCGGGCACTCCCTGCTGGCGGTCCAGGTGGCCTCGCGCGTACGGCAGCGGCTCGGGGTGGAGGTCCCCCTGGGAGAGGTCTTCCGCCTCCCTGTGCTGGCGGAGTACGCGCGCGCCGCGGCGGACGCGGCCCGGGCGGACCTGCCGCCCATCGAGCCGGCGGAGCGCACCGCGCCGCTGCCGCTCTCCTTCGCGCAGCAGCGGCTCTGGTTCCTGGAGCAGATGGGCGGGGTCGGGAATGCCTACCACGTCCCCTGGCGGCTGCGGCTGCGGGGGGAGCTGGACCGTGCGGCATTGCGGCAGGCGCTGGATCGGATCGTGGCGCGGCACGAGGCGCTGCGCACGACCTTCTCCCTGGCCGGCGGCGAGCCGGTGCAGCGGATCGCCCCAGTGGAGGAGAGCCGCTTCTCCCTGGTGGAGCACGACCTGCGCGGCGAGGCGGACGCCGAGGAGGAGCTGCGCTGCCTCCTGGTGGAGGAGTGGAGCGCGCCGTTCGACCTGGAGCGGGGGCCGCTCATCCGCGGGCGCCTGGTGCGGCTGGGAGAGGACGAGCACGTGCTGCAGGTGACCATGCACCACGTCGTCTCCGACGGCTGGAGCATGGGCGTGTTCACCCGCGAGCTGAGCGCGCTCTACGCCGCGTTCGGCCGCGGGGAGGCGGACCCGCTGCCGGAGCTTCCGGTGCAGTACGCCGACTACGCGGTGTGGCAGCGGCGCTGGGTGGAGGGAGAGGTGCTGCGCCAGCAGGCCGAGTACTGGAGGTGGACGCTCTCCGGCGCGCCCGAGCTGCTGGAGCTGCCCGCCGACCGCCCGCGCCCGGTGGTGCAGGACCATGCCGGGGCCTCGCTGGGCGTGGCGCTGGACGAGGAGCTGACCGCCGGGCTGAAGGCGCTGTCGCGGCGGCAGGGGACGACGCTGTTCATGACGCTGCTGGCCGGCTGGGCGGCGGTGCTCTCGCGCCTCTCTGGGCAGGAGGACCTGGTCGTGGGCACGCCCACGGCCAACCGGGGCAGGAGGGAGATCGAGGGGCTGATCGGCTTCTTCGTCAACACGCTGGCGCTGCGGCTGGACCTCTCGGGCGCGCCGACGGTGGGGGAGCTGCTGGAGCGGGT
>DASYWD010000089.1 GCA_035936415.1 Longimicrobiaceae bacterium | reverse complement strand
GGGGCCCGCGCCGTTTCGGCGGGAGGGCCGCCTCTACGACGTCGGTTTCCATCTTGCAGTCTTCGCCGGAGCCCTGCCCGCCCCGGGCCAGCCCACCCGAAACGAGCTGCACCACCGGATGAACCACCCCACCCCATGAGGGAGGACCGAGTCCCCGGCGAGGACCCCGAGCGGACGCGCCGAAGCGTGGAGCTGCTGGCGCACCGCGCCCGCGACGTACCGGAGGAGGACCAGCCCGCGGCGGAGGACGCTCTCGCCGATCTCCGCGAGACGCTGGACGATCTCCGCATCCAGCGGGAGCTGCTGGACACCACCCGCCGCGAGCTGGAAACGGAGCGCCAGCAGCTGCGGGAGCTGTTCCACCTCGCGCCGGACGCGTACCTGGTCACGGACGCGGAAGGGGTGATCCAGGAGGCCAACCGCACCGCGTCCGCGCTCCTCGGGGTCGAGGACGGGGAGCTCGTGGGCCGCTCGCTCGCCGACTTCGCCACCGGCACCGGGCGGGCGACGCTCCAGCGGCGGCTCCGGATCGTGCGCCAGCGGGAGAACCCGGCCGAATGGAAGATGCGGCTGACCCCCCCGGGGGGCGACGCCGTGGACGTGGAGGCCACCGTGGCGGCCGCGCACGAGGGGGATCGGCTGGTGGGGCTCCGGTGGCTCCTCCGAGACGTGACCGAGCGGAAGCGGGCGGAGCTCGCCACCCGCCGCCTCTACGAAGAGCAGGCCGCGCGGGTCCACGCCCAGGCCGCGGAGCGCCGCAACGCCTTCCTCGCCGGGGCCAGCGAGATCCTGGCGGGGTCGCTCGACTACGCCACCACCCTTGCCGGCGTGGCGCGCCTGGCGGTGCCGCAGGTCGCCGACTCCTGCATCGTGTACGTGGTCGAGGAGGACGGGCGCGTACACCGGCCCGGCGTCGCGCACGCCGACCCGGACCGGGAGGAGACGCTCCGGGGGATCCTCGAGGGCCGCCCCTTCGACCCGGCCTCGCTCTCCGGCCCGGTCGCCCGCGTGCTGCGCACGGGCGAGACGGAGCTGATCCCGGAGATCACCATCGACGACCTGGAGCCGCTCTCCGCCGACGAGGACGACGCCTGGGACGCCGCCGACGTGGCGCCGCGGTCGCTCCTGGTGGTGCCGCTCCGGATCCGGGAGCGGGTCCTGGGCGCGCTCAGCCTGGGGTGGGACGAGCCGGGAAAGTACACCCCGGACGACCTCTGGCGCGCGCGGAAGCTGGCGGACCGGGCCGCCCTGGCCGTGGAGAACGCCCGCCTGCACCGCGAGGCGAACCGCGCGAGCGAGGCGAAGTCCGAGTTCCTGGCGGCGATGTCGCACGAGTTCCGCACCCCGCTCACGGCGATCCTCGCCTTCGCCGAGCTGCTGGTGGACGGGATCCCGGAGCCCATCTCCGGCGCCCCCCTGCGCCACGCCGAGCAGATCCTGGGAGCGTCCAAGCACCTGGCGCATCTGATCGACCAGGTGCTCACGCTGTCCCGGCTGGACGCCGAGCGGGAAAAGGCCCGCAGCGAGCCGGTGGACCTGGGGGCGCTGGCCCGCGACACGGCCGCGCTCATCGGGCCGCTCGCCCTGCAGAAGGAGCTCGGATTCGCGGTGGAGGCGCCCGAGCACGGGCCGACCGTGCACACGGACGCCAACAAGCTGCGCCAGGTGCTCTTCAACCTGCTGGGGAACGCGGTCAAGTTCACCGAGCGCGGGACGGTCCGGCTCCGCGTGCGCACGGAGGGGGAGCGCACCCTCGTGGAGGTTCACGACACCGGCGAGGGGATGACCCCCGAGCAGCTGGAGCGCATCTGGGAGCCGTTCTGGCAGGCGGGCCGGCCGGTGGCCGGGCGTCCGCCGGGAACGGGGCTGGGGCTGGGGATCGTGCGGCGGCTGGTGCGCCTGCTCGGCGGGGAGATCCGCGTGGAGAGCGCGCCGGGGCGGGGGAGCGTCTTCACGGTGGAGCTGGGGGCGGGACGGACGGAGCGGTAGGCGCTCCCCGGAGCAGACGGAGTCTGCGCACTGACCAGGGGGATCGAGATGGGCGACGGGACGAACGGGGGCGGGAACGAAGGGACGGCGGGAGTCGCACAGGTTCGGACCGGCGTACCCGGGCTGGACCGCCTCCTGAACGGGGGGCTGCGCAGGGGCGGGCTGCACGTGGTGCTCGGCGGGCCCGGCGCGGGGAAGAGCGTGCTGGCGCACCAGATCGGCGCGCAGTTCGTCCGGGAGGGCGGAAAGGTCCTGTACCTCACGGCGCTGGTGGAGACGCACCAGATGCTGATCGCGCAGGCGCGCACCTTCCCGTTCTTCGACCCCGCCTTCGTGCCGGGCTCGTTCTACTATGCCAGCCTTTATCCCGTGCTCGCCCGGGGCGGCCTGCAGGCGGTCCGGGAGGAGATCGGCCGGCTCGTGGCGCTCCATGGCCCCTCGCTGGTCGTCCTGGACGGGGTGCACGCCCTCAAGGTCTCCGCGGAGGACCCCCTGGACTACCAGCGCTTCATGCACGAGATGGAGGCCCAGGCGGCGGTGACGGACGTGACGACGCTCCTGCTCACCCACCCGGAGGAGGGGATGTCCTCCGACCCCACCTTCACCATCGCGGACGCCATCTTCCACCTGCGCACCGAGGAGGTCCGCCTGCGGGAGGTGCGGATGTTCTCGGTGGGGAAGCTCCGCGGGGTGGGCCACGTCCGCGGGTGGCACACCTTCCGGATCACGGCGGAAGGCATCCACCTGTACCCGCGGCTGGAGTCGCTCGCGGCCACGATGGAGACGACCCTGTCGGGCGAGGCGATGGAGACGCCGCCCGCCCCGCTCGCCGGGTTCACGGTCGAGGGGCTGGACGACATGCTGGGAGGCGGCCTGGAGCGGAGCACCGTCTCGCTCCTCGTCGGCACCCCCGGGGCGGGGAAGACGATGCTCGGCCTCGCCTTCCTGAGCGCCGGCGCGGAGGCTGGCGAGCCCGGGCTGCTCGTCGGCTTCCACGAGGCGCCGGAGAGTCTGCTCCGGAAGGCGGACGGCGTCAGCCTTCCGTTCCGGAAGGGGATCGCGGACGGAAAGATCCACATCCACTGGCGGTCTCCGTCCGAGACGCTGGCGGACGACGTCGCGGAGCGGACGCTCGCCTTCGTGGAGGAGCACGGGATCGAGCGGGTGGTGTTCGACGCGATCGAGGACGTGCGCCATTCCATCATCCCCAGGGAGCGCGACTTCTACTATTTCGCCGCGCTCGCCAGCCTGCTCCGGGAGCGGGGCGTCACCACCCTCTTCCTGCAGGACCTCCCGCGGATCGTGGGGATGAACTTCGACCTTCCCCTGGCGGAGCTCTCCGCGGTGATGGACAACGTGCTCCACGCCCGCTACGTGGAGCGGAAGGGGGAGCTCCTGCGGCTCTTCTCCGTCCTCAAGATCCGCGCGCGGAGCTACGACCACGCCCTGCGGGCGTTCCACATCACGGGCGAGGGAATGCGCGTGGGGGAGCCGTTCGAGCACTCCGAGATGGTGCTCACGGGACTCGCCCTGCCCCGCGACCCGCAGTCGAGATGAAGGAGAAACCCCGCGTCCTGGTCGCGGACGACGAGCACGCCATCACCTCGCTGGTGGCCGACATGCTCGGGTACTCCGGCTTCGAGGTCGTGCGCGCGCACGGCGGGGCGGAGGCGCTGGTCCTCGCCCGCTCCGAGCGCCCCGACCTGGTCCTGCTGGACGTGATGATGCCCGACCTGGACGGGCGCGACGCCTGCCGGGCGCTGAAGATGGACCTGGAGCTGCGGGACGTCCCCGTGATCCTCTTCAGCTCGGCCGACGAGCAGGACGTGCACTGGCGGGGTGCCGGCGCGGACGGGTTCCTGCAGAAGCCGTTCAGCATCCGCAACCTCCCGGATCTCGTGCGGGGCTTCCTGGACGGGACGGCCTGAAAGACAAAGACCCGATGAAACACGACCTGCTCCTGCTCAGCAACTCCACCGTCCACGGCCGCGGCTACCTGGAGCACGCGCTCGACGCGGTCCGCGACTTCCTGGGCGCACGCCGCACCGTCCACTTCGTCCCCTGGGCGCTCGCCGACCACGAGGGCTACACCGCGAAGGTGCGCGACGCGCTGCAGCCGCTCGGCGTGCGGGTGACGGGGCTGCACGCGGCGCCCGACCCGCGCGCCGCCGTGGAGGAGGCGGAGGTGCTCTTCGTGGGCGGGGGCAACACCTTCCGCCTGCTCCGCGCCGTCCAGCGGCACGGGCTGCTGGAGCCGGTGCGGCGCCGCGTGGCCGCCGGGGAGCTGGCGTACCTGGGCTCCAGCGCGGGGACCAACCACGCCTGCCCCACCATCCGCACCACCAACGACATGCCCATCGTGCAGCCCGACACCCTGGAGGCGTTCGGGCTCGTCCCCTTCCAGGTCAACCCGCACTACCAGGACCCGGACCCCGGCTCCACACACATGGGCGAGACCCGCGAGGAGCGCATCCGCCAGTTCCTGGAGGAGAATGACGTCCCCGTCCTGGGCATCCGCGAGGGCGCCTGGCTCCGCCGGCGCGGCGGCGAGCTGGCGCTGGGCGGGACCACCGGCGCGCTCCTCTTCCGCCGCGGCTCCGACGCCGTCCCGTACGAGCGCGGCGCCGACCTGTCCCACCTCCTGTCCGTCCCGGCGCGGTTCGACGCACCCGCCTGACCGTACCCATCCGCGCGATAGCCGCCACGTGGGGGGCGCGGGGTCCTTGACGCCCCCGCCCCCCACGGTCATATTGCGGAGCCTGTCCGGCCTACCTGTCGGCTTCCGTATCAAAAGTTTCCGCCACGCGCGGGCTGTTTCCCGCTCCCGCCAGACCCCGCCCGGCCAGTCTCCCTTCCGGAAGCCGCCGCGCTCCCGCCTCCGTCCGTCGCACCCCGCCCCCCATGGCGTCCGACCCCAGGGCCCTGATCGAGAAGCTCAACCCGGCGTGCCGCAAGGCGCTGGAGAGGGCCGCGTCGGTCTGTGTCCGGCAGACGCACTACGGGGTCGAGGTGGAGCACCTGCTCGCCGAACTGCTGGAGGCGCCCGCGGGCGACCTGCACCTGCTGCTGCGCCGGTACGAGGTGGACGCGTCCGCCCCGCTCGCCGAGCTCGCCGCGGCCACGGAGGGCTTCCGCCGCGGCAACGGCCGCACCCCGGCCTTCTCCCCCCACCTCCTCCGCCTCCTGGAGCGCGGCTGGCTGGTCTCCTCCCTGCACCTGGGCGAGGGCGCCGTGCGCTCCGGGGCGCTCCTCCTGGCGCTCCTGGACGACGACGTGCTCCGCGCCGCCGCGCTGGAGGCCGCCCCCTCGCTGGGGCGCATCCCCCGCGACGCGCTCCGCGAGCACGTCCGCGACCTGCTGCGCGACTCTGCCGAGGGA
>DASYWD010000088.1 GCA_035936415.1 Longimicrobiaceae bacterium | reverse complement strand
GCGCTGCTGGGCGCGCTTTCGCTGCGGCGGCGCGGGTGGCGGCGGGCCACGGTGGCGGGGGTGCCGGTGCTGGTGTCGGCGAGCACCGGGCCGGCGGTCGTCGGCTTCCTGCGCGGGCGCATCGTCCTCCCGGAGTGGGCGCTCGCGTGGGACGGGGAGCGCCAGCGGATGATGGTGGAGCACGAGCGGGAGCACCTCCGCGCCCGCGACCCGCTCCTCCTGCTCCTCGCCTTCACGGCCGCCGCCGCGTTCCCCTGGAACGCCGCGCTCTGGTGGCAGCTCCGCCGCCTGCGCCTGGCGATGGAGGTGGACTGCGATGCGCGCGTGCTCCGCCGCCACTCCGACGTGCGCGCCTACGGCCTCCTTCTCCTGGAGGTGGGCCGGGTCGCCTCCTCGGGCCGCCTCCCCCTGGTCGCCCTCACCGAGCCGCCCTCGTTTCTCGAACGGAGGATCCACGCCATGACCCGACCCGTGCTCCAGGGCCGCATCCGCCGAGCCGTGCTCTCCACCGCCATATGCGCGGGCGCCCTCGCGCTCGCCGCGGCCATCCCCGCGCCCGCCGGCGGCGTCGCGGCAGGGGTCGCCTTCGGGCTCGGCCGGCACCCGGCCCCGGCGGACACCATCCCGCTCCGGGCCGGCGTGATCGACGTGCGCCAGGCCACCGAGCGGCCGGAGCTGGTGAACGCCCTGGAGGTGCAGCGGCTCCTCCAGAACCACTACCCGCCCCTGCTGCGTGCGGCCGGAGTGACGGGAACCGCGCAGGTGCAGATGGTGATCGCGGAAGACGGGAGCGTCGCAGAGGCCCGGGTGCTGGAGGCGACGCACGCGGCCTTGGGCGAGGCGGCGGTGGCCGTGATGCGCCAGGCGCGCTTCCGGCCGGCGAAGCGCGACGGGCGCCCGGTGGCGGTGCGGGTGCAGCTCCCCGTGAAGTTCGAGCCGGGCGACGGATCGGCCAGGCTCCCCGGCGTCCCGGCCGTCTCCGCCGGGGTGGGGGAGGGGATCGTCGACGTCCAGGCGCTCGACCGCCAGCCCGAGGTCCGCAACCGGGAGGAGGTGTGGGCGATCCTAAAGGAGGGCTACCCGCCGCTGCTGCGCGACGCGGGGATCATGGGCGAGGCGATGGTCGAGTTCGTCGTGACCGCCGAGGGCGCCACGAGCGACGTGCGCCTGGTGTCCGCCAGCCACGCCGCGTTCGGCGAGCCGGCGCTCGCGGCCGCCCGGGCGATGCGCTTCACCCCCGGCGAGCTCGGCGGCCGGGCGACGGCGGCGCGGGTGCGGATGCCGTTCGCCTTCACCCTTTCCCTCCCGGAGCCCTCCGCGGCGCCGGAGGGGCGGTGAGGCCCACGCTGGGCTCCGGCGGCAACCTTTGAGGAGGATGACCCGATGGAAGTCTCGTTCACCGAACGGGAGCTGGACGTGATGGACGTGCTCTGGGAGACCGGCTCCGCCACCGTGGCCGAGGTGCGCGGGCGGCTGGCGGACGACCTCGCCTACACCACGGTCCTGACCGTCCTGCGCACGCTGGAGGAGAAGGGCTACGTTGGCCACGAGGAGGAGGGCCGGGCGCACCGCTACTTCCCCCGGGTGGAGCGGCAGGCGGCGGGGAAGAGCGCCCTGCGGCGGATGCTGCAGAAGCTGTTCAAGGACTCGCCGGAGATGCTCCTGACCCACCTCGTGTCCGACCGCCGCCTCTCGGACGAGGAGCTGCGCCGCATGCGCCGCCTTCTCGACGAGCGCCTGGAGGGGGAGGAGGGAGGATGATCGCGCACTGGATCCTGTACTGCGCCGGGGTGGGGCTGCTGCTCACCCTGGGCGCCCTGGCGCTGGAGCGCGCGCTGCGGGCGTGCGCCCTCCCCACCCGGTGGGCCTGGCTCGCAGCCCTGCTCCTCACGCTGGCAATTCCGGCCGCCTACGGCCTCCTCCCGCGGGAGGAGGCCCCCGCCCCTGCGCCGCGCGCCGTCGCCTCCTCCGCTGCCGGGGAGCGGATCTCGCTCGCGGAGCTCCCGCTCGGCTCCGCGGCGGCTCCGCGGCTCGATCTGGCGGTGCTCGACGCGCCGCTCCTGGC
>DASYWD010000087.1 GCA_035936415.1 Longimicrobiaceae bacterium | reverse complement strand
CCGCCCCGGCCGACGGCCGGGGCGGCGATGCTGTTTGGGGTCCGCCGCGGCGAGGCTCAGGGCGTCGCGCGATTGGAGCAGACGGTCGTGCCCGCTTCGCAAAGCTGATAGGTGAGCGTCTGTGAACCTACCACCGGATCGTTGTAGCTCCCCGTGTTCGGCACCGTTGCGATCACCACTCCGTTGCGGTACACGTCCACCTGCTGCGTGGTCGCACCCGACCAGGTCAGTTCGTTTGTGGCCACCTCGAAGACGCGCGTCTGCCGAATGGTGAGCGTGATGGGCACGCGGGCGGAAACGGTTCGGGAGCCGGTGTGTCGCGCCCCTTCGTCGTCGCGTACGGTGAGCCGCACCACGTAGTCGCCGGATGCCGCGTAGGTGTGGGCCGGATTGCGGGCGATCGCGGTCGAGCCGTCGCCGAAGTCCCACGACCAGGCTACGATCTGGCCGTCCGCGTCGACGCTCCCATCCGTGAAGGTGCACTCCCACCCGGAGCAGGCGTACGCGAAGTCAGCGATTGGGGCGGTGTTGGCGCCCACCGTGTCGAACCGGCTGAGGAGGAGGTGCGCGTTCGCGGAGTTGGCCCCGATCACCGCATCCTTGGTGGCTGCTTCGTAGAGGCGCTTCCGCACCCCGGCGGGTGTTGCGTCCGGGTGCGCCTCCAGGAAGAGCGCGACCGCGCCCGCCACGTGCGGCGATGCCATGGAGGTGCCGCTGATCGTGTTCGTCGCATCGTCCGCAGACCACCAGCCCGAGGTGATCTGGTCGCCCGGCGCGAACCAGTCGACGCAGCTCCCCCAGTTCGAGAAGTACGCCCGGTAGTCGTACCGGTCGGTCGCGCCCACCGTGATCACCTCCGACACGCGCGCGGGAGAGTAGGCGCAGGCGTCGGTGTTCGCGTTCCCCGCCGCGACCACGTACGTCACCCCGGCCGCGATCGAGCGCCGGACGGCGTCGTCGAACGATTTCACCGCCGGGGCGGACAGGCTCATGTTCGCCACCGCGGGCTTGCGGTGGTTCGCGGTCACCCAGTCCACGCCCGCGATCACCCCACCGACCGAACCGCTCCCCGAGCAGTCCAGGACGCGCACCGACCACAGCGTCGCCCGCTTCGCTACGCCGTACACGTTGCCCCCCACCGTGCCCGCCACGTGGGTGCCATGGCCGTCGCAGTCCCAGCCGTTCTCGCCGTCGCCGATGGCGTCGTAGGCGAAGAACGCGCGACCCCGCCCACCGTTGGCGAACTCGGCGTGGCTGTAGCGGATCCCGGTGTCGAAGACGTAGGCGTGGACGCCCGCGCCCGTGTGCGCGTACGAATAGCCGCCGTCGAGCGGCATCGCGCGCTGGTCGACGCGGTCCAGCCCCCAGGTCGCCCCGGTCTGGAGCTGCACGTCTGCCGCGCCGGCCACGCGGTCCGGCTCGACGTAGGCGACCTGCGGGTTCCGGCGGATGCCCTCCAGGCCGGCCGGCGAGAGCGTGGCGGCGAAGCCCTGGAGCGCGTGCCGGTAGGTGTGGTGCAGCGTGCCGCCGTGCTCGTCGGCCAGGCGGCGCGCGAGCCCCGGCGCGTCCGCGACCCCGGGCGCGAAGACGACGATGTACCGGTCCGGGATGACGTCCGCGGCACCGGCGCGCGCGTACAGGGGTGCGGCGCCCCCGTCCGGGCGTCCGGGATCGGTCGCGTCGGCACAGGCGGAGAGCGCGGCGGCCGCGGCCAGATAGAAGATGCGTCTCACGGGAGTCCCTCCTGCACGAGGGTCCGGGGCGGGCGCGCCGTCGATGGCGCACCCGGGCCGGGCCGTGGTGGCTCGAGCGCGGATCTCACGGCACCACGTCGAACTCGATCAGGTCCTCGTCGATCGCCCGCCGCGTGGTGCCGGGGAGCAGCCCCTCGATCGTCGTGACCAGCACGTTGGTGCCCTCCTGCAGAGGGAGTGTCCCCAGGACGAACAGCGCGACCCGGTCCGCACCCCCAGCAGTGCCCGGGTGGAACCGCGCCGTCACGTCCACGCCATTCAGCAAGGCACGGAAGGTTTCCGGGAACACCGTCTCGCCCGCGACGGAGAACTTCAGCGCCACGGGAGCCGGCGAACGCAGCACCGTGCCCGAGGTGGCGAGGTTCAGGAAGCCGAGAAACCCCTCTGCGTTGTCCACGTTCAGGTTGCCGCGTGTCACCACGCGCGTGTAGCGGGCCGGGCCGATGCTCCAGACGCGCTGGGAGTTCAGCGTGTCGTGCGGCGCCGGGTGGGTGGAATCGGCCGCGGGCTCGCCGTCCGACGGCGGAAGCGGAATGGCGGCGTAGCCCTGGACGTACGTCCGGACGTACCCGGGCGGAAACGGGCTGTCCATCCCGAAACCGGCGAGCGAGCCACCGGGCACGATGCGGTGGGCCGGGGGTGGAAGGGTGTCGCCGGAGAACTCGGTGTCCGGCAGGTCTGCCAGGAACTCCGTACCGGGGATCCCCGGACCGGTGGGTGAGAACGTCGCCTCCGTATCCCCGATCGCGGACCACCCGGCGGGCGTGTAGGTCCCGGCAGCCCAGCCACCCAACTGGAACCCAACGCTCTGGATCGCCTGCTCCGCGCCCGCCGCGTTTGCGACGGTGTAGCGGTAGCGCCACAGGCCCGCCGCGTGGTCGAAGTCGACCTGGACCGCGACGGACGGGATGACGCGGTCCGAGGGAAGCCACCCCGGATAGGGCAGCGGGCTCACCGTACCGACCTGCGCGCGCGCGGGCAGGGCGGAGGCGCAGGCGGCGAGGACCAGCAGAGCGCCGGCCGCGCGCCGCAGTGTGCGTGTGCGTGTCATGGAGTCGCTCCCTTCACTGGTACGAGACCATGCTGCAGTGGACATGGTTGTAGACGAGACGGCCGTCGGGCTTCCGGCCCTTATGCATCTCGCATCGGGTGAATCCGGCGCGCTTCCCCATCCGTTCGAGGAGGTTGAGCCTCTGCAGGCTGTCGCCTGCCTGGTCGTCGAGGTCGATCTCGTGCCCGAGCCGGTGCTCCGCGTGGGGGTTGCGCCAGTTGTTGCTGACGTCGTTGATCCCGCCCTGGAAGAGCGCCGCAGCCGTCAGCAGCAACGGGCTGCCCAGCTCCGCCCGGTGCAGCGCCCCGAAGCGGAGGGTGGGGCCCACGGCGGACGGGTCCAGGTACCAGAAGGTGCCCACCGGGTGGTCCGAAGTGGGGTTGGAGTACGCAATGTTCGCGTCGTCCGGGATCAGGACCAGCCCCGGCACCCGCACCCGCGTCTGGAACTCCTTGCTGGCCTGGTCCATTCCTTTGCACGGGGAGTCCGGGTCGGTGATCCGGTACCAGATCAGGAGCCGCTCGTCCCCCGCGGCGTTCCCGGCCGTGAGCTTCGACTTCAGGACGCCCGCTCCGTCGGTGGGCCCCGCGGCGGGCGCCCACCGGCCCAGCGGGCGCCCCGGGGGCGACTCGTTGGAGTAGTTGTGCCGTGAGCCGTGCCCGCCCACGGGCGTGCCGTAATTGCGCTCGCGGATGCTGTCGACGACCGCCGCCTTCACCGGCTGCTGGGCCCCGTTCACGATGCACGTGATGGTGAAGGTGCCGTCGAAGGTGGGATCGCGATTCAGGATCTGCCGGCCGGACGGCGCCCCGGGGTACCCGCCGTTCGGGTGCACGAGAACGTGCGGGCCGCCCGAACTCGCGCCGCTCTCCGGGCCCGCGGTGTCGGCCGCGACCGGCTGCCCCACGACGTACCGGGCCTCGCCCTCCTCGGTGCGCGTTTCCAGCACGACCGCGGGTCCGTCCGGCGCTCCCGCTTCGGAGAGCGCCCGCTGGACCTCCGGGGCCAGGCGCCCGCCTCCGGGCCCAGCCACGCGATCGGCGGTGCACCCCACCACGGTGAGCAGGAGAGGCAGCCATACGTACGGTGATCCACGCCTTTTCATCCGGCCACCTCTCATGGGAGGGTGTGACAGTGTGACGGATACTGATTGCCACGATGCACGTGGGGTGCCCCGGAACGGGCTGCACGATCCCGTTCCCGCAAGCCGATGCGCGGGGCGCACATCCGCCCTCCGCTCCACAACTCGCGCCGGGGGGCGGCGAAGAAATCCTTTCCGGGGCTGGAACTCTTTGCTTCGTGGGCGGTGTGGAGGTGGGACTCGACCGGGTTCCGTTCACGGCATCAGGACGTCGTACCGCCAGCCCCGCCGAAGTCCTGCGCCTGCGCCCCGGCTACGCGGCCGGCCCTGCGGGGCCGATGAACCGCTGGACCTCCTCGAGCAGGTGCCGCGGCTCCGCCGGCTTGGCGAGGAAGCTGTCCGCCCCCGCCTCGAAGCTCTTCTCCCGGTCGGGCTCCATGGCACGGACGGTGAGCACGATGACGGGGATGCGTGCGGTCTCGGCCGAGCCCTTCAGCCGAGCGGTCGTGGCCCAGCCGTCCGCCCCGGGAAGCATGACGTCCATGATGATCGCATCGGGACGGCGCTGGCGTGCGAGGGCGACCGCCTCCTCCCCACTGGTCGCCACGAGGACCTCGTAGCCGTGGTGGCGCAGGAGGGTGGAGCAGATGTCCAGCGAATCCGGCTCGTCCTCCACGATCAGCACGAGTTTGCCCGTCATCGGTGCCTCGCGGCGGAGGCGTAGATCTTCTGCATGCGGATGGCTCTGTTGTTGGACTGCGGGACGGGTCGACCGCACGGCGCGGCACCCATCCAGGATCGTCCTGACTTCCCGGCTGCGATGCTTCCCGGCGATCCGCGCAAACTCGCCGCGAGCCTGCCCGCTCCGTCAGATCTCCACCGTGGGGGCGCTTCGTCGAGGGCTGCAAGCTCGACCCACGGCTCGCCGTCGGCGGCTCTTTCCAGGCAGGCCTCCACCGCCAGGAGGACCCCATAGCCACGGTGCGTCAGAATGGCGGAAAAGATGACGAGGTTGCCTTCCTGGTCGTCCACGGTGAGAAGAACTGTCTGGGTCACGGCGCCTCCTTGGAGCCACGCGCCATCCGGCCGGACGCACCCCACCTCGGCCGGATGCGTGTGCTGGCCGATTCCACGCCACATACTTGCGGACATATCGTAAACATCCTAGCTTGCCCTTGAGGCCGCTCCACATCGGGAGCACCTCTGCAGTTCACCATGGAGAAAGCACACACATGCTCAGAAGCCTCATCGCTCTCCCACTCGCGCTGGCCTTCGTCGCCGGTTGCCAGGACGCAAACTCCGGCCGTGTCGTGGGTCCGTCTGCTCCGCCCTCCCTCAGCATGTCCGGAGAGCAGGTCTTCTCGGTTGCCCTCGATGGACTGAACACCGTGAAGAAAGAGGGACGGGTCACCGTAACTGCAACCCCTAGCGGGGGAGTGGCGCCCTACTACTACTACTGGTACGAGGAGATTTGCGACGACATCTGCTATCCTCCCAGCTTCCTGAGTTCTCAGTCCGGGTGGGGCGCTAATTCGGCATCGGTCTGGATCTCGTCGATGGACTCGAAGAAGGTCGTGACGGTGCAGGTTCTGGACAGTCAGGGAGCCTATGCAACCGGCAGTCAGGCTCACGAGATTCTCGGCCCGGCATCCTTCCAGATGGGATCGGGAGGAATCACGAACTTCTGCGGTGGTACTCCCAACTGGTACCCGTTCCGGGACAGCACTGGGGACTACGCACGAAATACATGCAACGGATCGAAGATGCGTCCGCCCAGCGTCTAGCCCGGGCTACTATCTGTCCAACCTCGACAGGGCCTCCCCGGACGGGAGGCCCTCTGTGTCAATGGCGGGCGAATTTCATCCGCCGCTCACGGTGCGGGAGCCCCGGCCGTGAACCGGCCTCTTCCGCGTCTCTGAGCGAAACAGCGCGCTGTTAAATTTCGAATCTGTTGTACGGCAACAACTTACAATAAATTGGCTCGGTCTATGCATCGGCTCGATTCCGCAGGGCGGGGACGCGGTGATGCGCGGTGGAGGGCACGTGTCGCCCCGGACGGATGTGAGGCTCTACACCCGAGACCTGGCCTGATCGGACCTATTCCCCCTCCAGCAACGTATTGCATGGAGGCTACGATGGGCAAGCACAACTCACGACTGGTCGGCGCCGCACTTGGTTGCGCGCTCCTCACCGCCTGTGCCGGCGCCGCCGGCCCGGCGAGCCACTCGGGGCAGTCCTTCGCGCCTGAAAGGTCGGCGGCGCGGCGGATCAGCGCCACGGTGATCGACGGGGAGCACATCTGGCGGCGGGGCGGGAACCTCCTTACCGCACTCCGCAGCCGCGTGGCCGGGCTGCAGATCCGGCGCACGGGCGGGTGCCCGAGCATCTCGCTGCGGGGGAAGCGCACGCTGGTAGGCCCCTCGAACCCGCAGGTCTACGTGAACGGCGCGCGCGCCGTGGACACCTGCATCCTGGAGATGACCGCGGCCGAGGACGTGGACCGGATCGAGGTGTACCCGATGGGAGTGACGGGACGGCCGGGTGTTCAGAACCATCCGTACGGGATCATCCTGGTCTTCCTGCGGAACGGATCGCGCTGAGGGACCCGGCGGACGAGGTGGAGACCGGAGAGCAAAAAAAGCCCCCCGGAAACCGGGGGGCCTTTTCCAGCTCAGACTGACCGGGCGGGGATTACAGATCCCACCACACCGGGGTGTTGAAGGTCAGCCCGCCGCCCTGCCGCGTGACGGCTGCCTGCAGGTTCTCGTTGTTCACCGACTGCTCGTTGGTCGGGTACGGGAGCCGCACCGGAACGCGACGGCTGTTGACCGCTCTCGGACCGGGGGTGATGTTGGGCACACCGGTGCGGCGCCAGTCGATCCACGCCTCCGGCCCGTTGCCGTAGAGCGCGATCCACTTCTGCAGGTAGATGCTGTTCAGCCCGCTGTACTGCACGCGGGGCTGCGCCAGGTAGGCATCGATCTGCGCCTGCGAGATCCCGTAGAACTGCATGTTGGCCTGGATGGCCCGGCGGTACAGGTCCGCCGCGTTCCCGGCGATCCAGCCGCGCTCCGCCGCCTCCGCCTGGAGGAAGAGAACCTCGGCGTACGTCATGATCGGCGAGGGCGCGTCCAGCGCGAGGAAGAAGTCCCCGATGCGGGACAGCGTCGGGAACGACGCCACCTGGTTCGCCGCGTTCTGTGCCCCGTTGTACAGCTCGTAGTTGCTCGGATCCTTTCCGGCGTGCACCGGCGGAAGCGTCGCGTATACCGGGAGCCGCGGGTCGGACAGGTTCCGCAGCGTGTCCACGATCGTCTGGCTGATCGTGTGGTCGAACCGACCCTGGTCGAAGAAGAACGAATGGATCGGGCTGTGCGTCGGCTTGGACGTCGTCCACCGCATCAGCGCGTTGTCCGCATTGGCCGTGAAGACGCCGGCGCTCATCGCGGCCTGGAACTGGGCCTTCGGATCGATATTCGCCGCCGCCAGCTCGGACGGCTTCTTCGCGACGAGCTCCGAGAGACGCATCGAGTGCCGCAGCCGCAGCGAGTTGGCGAGCTTCCGCCACTTGTTCATGTCGCCCTGATAGATCAGGTCGGCGGCACCGAACCCGCCCTGCCCCGGCTGGATCATCTGGCTGGCGTTCGCCAGCTCGGTGAGGATCCCGCGGTAGATGACCGGTTGCGGGTCGTACTTCGGGCGCGCGGCAGCGGCATTCCCCGTAATGGTCTCCAGACCCTTGGAGGCCTCGGTGTACGGGATGTCGCCGTACGTGTCCGTCGCGACGCCGAAGATCCACTGCTGCAGGATCTTGCCGCTGGCGACCTGGTTCGGGCGGTTGTTCGCCTGCGCCTTCTCGATCACCTGGCCCACGTCGGCCAGCGACCCGGCGTAGAACGAGTTCCAGAACGCGTTGTTCGTAGAGACCCGGATGAAGTACCGGTCCTCGTTGGTGTACTGGATCTTCGCGAAGTGCTGGACCCAGAGCGCCGTGTGGTTCAGGTGAAGCCCGGAGCCGAACACCAGCCGGCTGCTCGACTGGATCGCCTGCGGGAAGAGGAGCTCAGCGCTCACATCCTCCGGGGCGTTCGGGTTCACATTCAGCTCCGTCAGCCCGTCGTCGCAGGCACTCGCCATGAAGGCGAGTGCCAGCACCGACGCGGACTTCTTGATATGGCTCAGTTTCATTTGATCGTTGCCTCTATGTGTGGCGCCGGCTCACGGCGTGACGACGACGTTGAACCCGATGCTCCGCGCCGTCGGGAGCTGGCCGAACTCGAAGCCCTGCGCGTTGCTCGCGTCGAACGCGGTCTCCGGGTCGATGTGCGGCGCATCGGTCTTGAGCCACAGGTTGCGGCCGACCACCGCCAGGTTCATCCCGGACACACCCACACGACGGGTGAAGTTGCTCGGGATGTTGTAGCCCAGCCGGACCTCGCGCAGCTTGGTGAAGCTGGCGTCGAGGATGTGCGCCTCGTGCAGGTCGTACAGCCCCTGGTAGTAGGCCTCCGCCGACACCGGGATGTCGTTCGGGGTTCCATCGGCCTTCACCCCCGGGATGATCAGGCCCGTCTCCGCCGTGCAGGCCGGAAGGGCGCCGCCGCAGCGGCCGCGGGCGGTCTCCGCCAGGACGCCGGCGTACTGCCCGAACATGTTGGTCACCGAGAAGATCTCGCCGCCCTGCCGGGTGTCGACCAGGAAGCTGAAGTCGAGCCCGCCGTAGCTGAGGCGGTTGCTGATGCTCCCCGTCCAGTCCGGGTTGTAGTTTCCGAGCACCTGCAGCTCATCGGCGGCCGACGGCCGTCCGTTCGAGCCGATGATCAGGCGGCCCTGCTCGTCACGATTGTACGCCTTCCCGAACAGCGTCCCGTACGGCTGGCCCGCCCGGGCCTCGACGTTGACGCTCCAGTACGTGCCGAGCACGAGCGACTCCACGCCCTCGGCGAGCTCGACCACCCGGCTGCGGTTGCGGGCGTAGTTGCCGATGACCTCCCACTCGAAGCCGTTGTCCATGCGGACCGGCACGGCGCTGAGCTGCAGCTCGACACCCTTGTTGGACATCGTGCCCGCGTTCATCACGCGCGTCGTGTAGCCGCTGGTCGGCGAGATCGGCACCCGGACGATCTGGTCAGTGGTCTTGGAGTCGTAGTAGGTCGCGTCGATCCCGAGCCGGTCGCTCAGGAAGCGGACGTCGGCACCGACCTCCCAGGCCTCCGTGCTCTCCGGCCTCAGGTCCGGGTTGGGCACGGTGTTCCCCACCGCGAAGGCCGGGACGCCGTTGAACACGTCCACCGCCGAGTACACGGCGCGGAGCATGTACGGGTCCGCGTCGCTGCCGACGCGGGTCCAGCCGCCGCGCAGCTTGCCGAAGGAGAGCAGGCTGCCGCCGAAGCTCGGGAACGCGTCGGTGAAGACGAAGCTCGTCGAGACGGAGGGGTAGAAGTACGAGTTGTTGGCCTCCGGCAGCGTGGAAGACCAGTCGTTGCGGCCGGTCACGTCCACGAACCAGAAGTTGCGGAACCCGAACTGCGCCTGCCCGTAGAGCGAGTTGACCCGACGCCGGGTGAGGTTGTCCGTCACGTACGGCTTGGCCGCCGAGTTCCCCAGGTTGTACACGTAGGGGATGCTCAGGTCGTTGACCTCGACCCAGTTGCTGTTCCGCCGCACGTCGCGGCGGTTGCCGCCGAAGTTCGCCGAGAGGCTGAAGTCGCTGGTCAGGTCGCGCTCGGCGGAGAGCAGGAACTCCGAGTTGGTCTCCTGCTGGAAGATGATGTTCTCGGTGTACGCGCCGTTGGCCCCGATGCCGCCTTCACCGATGCTGATGCCGCCGAGAGTGCCCGCGGCGAAGGTCCGCTTGCGGCGGTCCTCGTACCAGTCGGTGCCGGTGCGCACCGTGGCGTTCAGCCAGTCGGTGAAGCGGTAGTTGGCCGAACCGCTCCCGATCAGGCGGTCGCGATTGTCGAAGTTCCGGTTCTCGAGCGCGATCCAGTACGGGTTGTTGTGGTAACTGTAGTTCCAGTTCACCATCTGCTTCCCGCGGTTCTGCTCGTACGCCTCCTTGAGCTGGCGCATGTCCACCTGGCGCCCGAACCAGATGAACTGCTGCATCGGGTTGTCGCCCTCGTACCCGACGCCCGGACGGTTCTCACCGTCGGCGTTGATGTACTGGACGGAACCGTTGGCGGTGAAGCGCGAGGTGAGGTTCGCGATCCCGCTCAGCGCGACGGTCGTACGATCCAGGCCGAAGCCGGGATACATCCCGTCCACGTTGGTGTTGTTGAGCGAGAGGCGGACGCTCGCGTTGTCCGCGTTCGCCGCCAGCGCGACGTTCGTGTTGAGCGTGCGGCCGGTCTCGAAGAAGTCGCGCACGTTGTTCGGGTTGGCCACCCAGGGCCCCTCGCCGAACCACTGCTTCCGGATGCTCCCGTCCAGGCGCGGACCCCAGCTCTCGTCGACACCGTCGTTGACGCCGCCGTAGTTGCCGTCCACGTACTCGAAGCGCCCGGAGAGCCCCTGCCCGTACTCGTTCTGGTAGTCGGGCAGGCGCAGCGGGGTCTCGAAGGTCACGTTGCTGCTGGCGGTGATCCCCAGCCCCGTGGCGCTCTTGCCCTTCTTGGTCGTGATGACGATCGCACCGTTGGCCGCGCGGGAGCCGTAGAGCGCCGCCGCGTTGGGCCCCTTCAGGATGCTGATCGACTCGACGTCATTGGGGTTGATGTCCTGCGCCGCGTTGCCGTAGTCGACGCCGCCGTACCCCGCCAGGCGCGGGGACGAGTTGTCGATCGGCACGCCGTCGACCACGAAGAGCGGCTGGTTGTTGCCGCTGATCGAGTTCGCGCCGCGGATGACGATGCGCGACGAGCCGCCCTGCGGACCGGCGTTCGTGACGGTCACGCCGGCGGCCTTTCCGGCCAGCGCGTTGACGAGGTTCGTCTCGCGGGCCTGGGTCAGCTCCTCGCCCCGGACGGCCTGCACCGAGGTGCCGACGGCGCGCTCCTGCTGCGTGATGCCCAGCGCCGTGACGATCAGCCCCTCGAGGGCGACGGCCTGCGGCGCGAGGGTGACGTTCACCGTGTTGCCGGAGATCGCGGCGTCCGAGGTCGTCACCGACTGGCCGGTGAAGACGAGGCGGTCCGCGCCCGCCGGCACCTGGATGGAGTAGCGGCCGTCGGCGTCCGTCACGGCGCGCACGTTCGTCCCGCGGACGGTAACGACCACCCCGGCGAGCGGCTGCCCGGTGCTGGAGGTCACCGTGCCGGTGACCACCCGGCCCTGCGCCGATGCGTGCTCGGCACCGAGCACGAGGCAGGCCGTGGTCATTGCCACTAGCAGTTTATTCATCGTTGTCCTTGTGCAGAGAGCAATGCGTGAGTCGAACAGGATCCATCCGGATCCGTCCCGTTTCATCGTGGAGGTCGAGGCATGGCTCCGACCCCCTGACGCGGGAATGTCGGACTAGGTGACGGTCATGGCGCGCCTCCTTCGGTGGGTGAGCGGAAAGCCGATTCCAGCAGCACGGCTGAATGCGCCGAAGCGCCAGGGCACGACGGCTCGCGCCCGCCATCCCCGGCATCAGGAACTCTGCTCCAACTCGCGGCAGCGGGCTGCCCCGCTGTCCTGACGGGCCCGGCCCGGTGGGCCGGAAGCCAAATCATTCGATTGACGAGGCCCCGGTGGGGCTTTTGCGATCGGAATCCCGGAGACCAGGCAGATCTGGCCTAACTGTAAGGAACGACAGCTACTATAGAACGACCGTTCGAACAAGTCAAGGGAGCGCTGCTCACGGCGCAGCGGCCCGGCCGCGGGACGCTCCGGCTACACCGCGTCGTGGACCGCCGTCCGCGCCTCGCGGGGAGTGAGGGTCGCCAGCGTCCCCACGTCCGTGGGCCTGCCCACGAAGCGGACCACCAGCACGAGGATCACCGCCCCCACCGCCAGCGACACCCAGGGGCTGAGCCCGTAGGCGGTGGGCACGTCGCCCACGGCCATCCCGACCAGGGCGACCACCAGCGCGTAGGGGAGCTGGGTCCGCACGTGGTCCATGTGGTCGCACGCCGAAGCCATGGAGCTCATCACCGTGGTGTCCGATATGGGCGAGCAGTGGTCCCCGAAGATGGACCCCGCGAGCACAGACGACACCACCCCCAGGAGGATGGTGTAGTGTCCCCCGTCTCCCAGCTCCCCCGCGGCGGTGAGCGACGCCCCGAGCGGAATCACGAGCGGGAGGAGGATGGCCATGGTCCCCCACGAGGTCCCCGTGGCGAACGAGATCGCCGCCGCCACGGCGAAGACGATCACCGGGAGCAGCTGTGCGGAGACGTTCCCCTGCAGGATCGAGCTCACGTACTGCGCCGTCCCCAGCACCTCCGTGACGCTCCCGAGCGACCACGCGAGCACCAGGATGACCATCGCCAGCACCATGGAGCGGACACCCGTCAGCCAGGCCGCCATGGTCTCCTGGACGCTCAGGATCCGCTGGCCGAGCGTCAGCACGATGGCCGTGATGCTCCCCAGGAGCGACGCCCAGAGGAGGACGTGGAACGAGTTCGCCTCCCCGAAGACCTCGCGCAGCGAGTGGTCCCCCGGCCCCAGCGCGCCGCGCCCGCTGAAGTACAGCCCCAGGAGGACGGTGAGGACCACCGCCAGCACCGGTACCGCGGCGTTCACCCAGCGCAGCGGCGCGCCTTCGGGCGGGTCCATGGCCCCGGTGGAGGTGTCGGTCAGGAGGGCGGCGCCCGCCCGGTGCACCCCGCCCCCGGTCCGCGCGCGCACCTCCGCGCGGTACATGGGCCCGAAGTCGCGCCGCATCCAGATCACCAGCAGGACGAAGAGGAGCGCCAGGAGCGGGTAGAAGCGGTACGGGATGGTGTCGATGAAGACGTTGAACGCGCTCGCGTCGGCCAGCCGCCGCCCGAGCTCGGGGTCGCGCGCCGCCACCGCCACGGACGCCGACTGCAGCCCGTCGGCGATCAGCGAGATCTCGTACCCCACCCAGGTGGACACGAACATGATGCTCGCGACCGGGGCGGAGGTGGAGTCCACCACGTAGGCCAGCTTCTCCCGCGACACCTTCAGCCGGTCCGTGACCGGCCGCATGGTGTTGCCGACGATCAGCGTGTTCGCGTAGTCGTCGAAGAAGATGGCGAGCCCCTGGACGTACGTCGCGAAGAGCCCCCGCCGGGGCGTGGTGGCGAGCGGGGAAAGGCGCTCGACGATGCCGAACGTCCCGCCGTTCCTCCCGATCACCCCCACCATCCCCCCGATCATCAGGGAGAAGAGGATGATGGCTGCGTGGTCGGAGTCCGCCAGCTCCGGGAGCGCGAAGGTGTCCACCGTGCGCAGCACGGCCGTGAACGGGTTCAGCCCGGTCCAGAGGAAGGCGCCCAGCCAGACTCCCGCGAAGAGGGCGATCACCACCTCGCGGAAGATCAGGGCCAGCGCGATGGCCAGGAGCGGCGGGACCAGCGACACCCAGGCGGGGAGGTACCGGGGCGCCACCTGCGCCTGCGCGCCCCCGGCCACAACGCGGAGCGGGAGCTGGGCCCGCGCCGTGATCGCCACCCCCTCCAACTTGTTCTCGCCGGGGTTCAGCGTCCCGGATGCCAGCTCGGCCCCGTCCGCGGCAACCACGGAGTACGGAGCGAGAGCGGCGCCCTCCGGCAGCGTGACGGTGATGGGGAGGGGCGCGCCGGGGATGGCGACCGCGGGACCGGCGACCTCGGGGGGGGAACCATCCTGGGCACTCGCGCCGGCCCCCGTCGCGGCCAGGAGCAGCAGGACGGGGAGGGCGGCGTGGAGCCACCGGAGCGTTCGGGACATGGGAGCGGGATCGGGGTGGAACCGGGCCGGCGGCGGGGCCGCGGGGGGTCGCAGCGCACTCCGCGCCACGCGATAATACCGGCCGCGCCGCCGGGTCGCAACCAGCGCGCCCCGGGGAGACCGGGGCGCGCAGAAAAAAACGGCCCCCCAGGGAAGCTTCCCCGAGGGGCCGAGAGACCGTCGGACGGAACGTTCAGGTGGTGGGCGCCGGCGCGGCGTCGGGGCGCGGGACGAGCCCGACGACCTCCACGCCCGCGGCGCGGGTGGCGTCGACCGCGTAGATCACCTGTCCGTAGGTGAGGTTCTCCGCACCCTTCACGAAGATCACCTTCCGCGGACGCGGGGCGAACACCTCGCGGAGCCGTTCCTCCAGCGCCGTGGGCTGGATGGGCTCCTGGTTGAGGAAGTACTCCGGCCCCGGCCGGATGTCCAGAACGATCTGGTCGACGTTCTGGGCGACCTCCTGCTTCTCCTTCTTCACCGGCGGGACCTGAACGCTGACGCCGCGCTGGAGTCCCTGCTGCACCACCATGAAGATGATGAGCAGCACCAGGAGCACGTCGATCATCGGCGTCATGTTGATCTCGTTCATGGCGCCGCCCTTCTTGCCGCCTACTCCCATCGCCATGGGCTGTCTCCTCCTGCCTCAGGATCCCGGCTTGGGCGTAACGCCCTTCGGGAGCTCGGTGATGGCGCCGATGCGGCTGACCTCGGCCTCGCGCGCCGCGTCGATCGCGGTCAGCACCTTGTCGTATCCCACGCCGTGGTCGGCCTTGAGGTACAGGACGTGGTCGTCCGGCGACCGGGTGCGGTAGGCCTCCCGCAGCCGCTGCGCGAGCTGCGCCGGGGGAATCGGCCCGGGGTTCGGGGTGTCCTCGATCCAGTATCTTCCCTGCGCGTCGATCCCGAGGGTGACCCGGTCGTCCTTCTCGGGGGCCGCGGTCCGCGCCTTGGGCAGGACCGCGGTGTACCCGGCGAGGGCCGGCGTCACCACCATGAAGATGATGAGGAGCACCAGCATCACGTCGATCATCGGGGTGACGTTGATGTCGGCCGTCACGTCGGTGTCGACACCCGCGAGCGTGGGGAGCGCCGAGCCCCCGAACGACGCGTTCCCGCCGATTCTCGATGCCATGCTCAGTCTCCGTAGGCGCGGCCGGACGAGATCTCGCGCTTCGCCTGCCTCTCCATCATCCAGTCGATCATCTCACGACCGGCGTAGGCGAGCTCCGAGAAGAGCGTGTCCAGCCGCGCGGTGAAGTAGTTGTACAGCCACACCGCCGGGATCGCCGCGATCAGGCCGATCGCCGTCGCGATGAGCGCCTCGGCGATACCCGCGGACACCGCCTCGAGGCCGGCGCCGGACTGGCCCATGCCGGTGAACGCGTTCACGATGCCCAGCGTGGTGCCGAGCAGCCCCACGAACGGGGCGGTCGCGCCGACGGTGGCCAGGAGCCCCAGGCCCGACTTCAGGTCGTTGGCCAGCAGGATCTGCTCACGCTCCACGGAGCGCTCCGCCGAGGTGATCGCGGCGGCGGCGACGCGCGGGTCGTCGAGGAGCGGAGCCACCTCGCGGAGGGACTCGCCGAGCACCCGGGCCACGTGGGAGTTGGGGTACTGCTCGGTGAGCGCGAGCGCCTCGGGGATGTTGTCATTCTCCAGCGCCTGGGAGAAGCCCGGGGCAAAGGCACGCGTGGCGGTGGCCATCTTGCGGAAGCGGAGCCACTTGGCCACCGCGACCGCCAGGGAGATAATGCTCATCAGGATCAGGATGATGATGATCCCCCTGTTGAACCAACCGGTCTGCTCCCACAGGTGCTGAAGATCCATCTGCATGGCTGCGTTCTCCTTGGCGCTCGTGCGCTCGTCGAGATGTTCTCTGTCCGTCCGGGTGCACCCCCGATCGGGTGCACCGCCAGTGTCTCTGCTCGATCCTATCTTTTCTTACGGCCCGGATCAAGGGGCCGCGCCACCCGGAGACTTCGGGTGAGGTGCCCGGCTACCTCTCCAGCGTCCAGCTGACCGGCATGGTCACCAGCACCGGGACCGCCCGGCCACCCACCTTCGCCGGCTTGAAGGACATCTTCTCGCCCACCTTGGTGGACGCCTCGCCGAAGGCGTCGTGCGTGGACGAGACCACGGAGATGCTCCCGGGGTCCACGCGCCCCTGCGCGTTCACCACAAACTTGATCGTCGCCTGCCCGGTGATCCCCGCGTCGCGGAGAAGGGGCGGATAGAGGCGCTGGAGGAGGCGCGCGACCTCGGCCCGGTTGCGAAGCTCCGGCTTCTCCTCGGCCAGGTTCACGTCGATCGGGACCGTCCCCGTGTTGTCTTCCTTCTTGTTCGCCATGTTCTGGGCGGTGCCGCCCTCGATCCCCTTCGAGGTCCCGCCGGAGACGCCGACGCCGGAGAAGTCCTCGACGTTGACCGCCTTCTGGTTGAGGTCCACGTCCGGGATCTTGGGCGGGGGCTCCGTCGGCGGCACCAGCTCCTGGAAGCCCTTGGCCACCGGGGGCGGAGCCGTCTCGGGCTCGGGCGGCGGCGGCGGGGGCGGCTCCTCGGCCTTGGGAGGCTCGGGCGCCTTGGGCTGCTCCGGCTCGATCTCCATGTAGGCGACGACCTCCTCCTTGACCTTCCGCCCCACCTCCGTGTGCTCGCTCGCGTACACGGCCCCGCCCAGCAGGAGCACGTGCGCCGCGACCGACGCGATGATGGTGGTCGGCGAGATGGCCTTGTTCTTCCGCCCTTCCGACGCCACTAGCTTGTTGAACATGTGGGAACCCCCTTCAAACAGTATTCAGGAGCCGGCGATTTGCAGGTGCGGCGCTCGGGCTCGTGCCGGCTCCCCGTCGGCGGAACCGCGCCAGCGCTGGCGGTGGGAACCGCCGCGAAACTACTCGTGCTCGATGCGCCGCCCCGATGAGCCGGCGCCCCGCCCTCCCCCGGACCCCCGGGTTCCCCGTTTCTACTAGCGAACGTTAGATCGAAAACCTCACCCCTCTCTTCATCCGTACGGGATGCCAGCCGGGATGCGAACGCGTTGTGGGGTTTTTTGTCCAAGGACTCTGTAACCTGCAGAAGCTGTAGGCGAAAGTCAAGACGACGGAGGTGCCGTCCAGCAAAGCGAGCGTAACAACACCCCACCTCGCCGGAAGATCCCCGTCAAGGCGCGGAAAATCAGACACTTCGCCCTCGCGTCCGGCCCCGTTCCGCGGCCCCCGCCGCCCCGTCGGCGCGCGGGAGCTCGACCGTGAACGCGGCGCCCCGTCCCGGCTCGCTGTGCACCCGGATCGTCCCGCCGTGCTCGGCGACGATGCCGTGGACCGGGCCGAGCCCCAGCCCCGTCCCCTTTCCGGGCTCCGGAGTGGTCCAGGACGGATCGAAGATCCGCTCCAGGTGGTCCTCCGGGATCCCCGGGCCACTGTCCACCACGTGGAGCGAGACCCCCAGGGCGCCGGGGCGGGTGCGTACCTCCAGCCGCCGCTCCCCGGGGTGTCCCGCAAGGGCGTGCTCGGCGTTGAGCACCAGGTTGAGCACCACCTGCTCCAGCTCGCCCCGGACCGCGAGGACCAGCGGGAGGTCGCCGGCCAGGTCGTCCCGGACCTCGACGCCGTGGGTCTGCAAGGCGTAGCCGCGGAGCGCCAGGACCTGCCGGACCACCTCGTTGAGCTGCACGGGCGTTCGCGCCCCGGCGCTCCGCTCGGTCTGCCGCACCGCCAGCCGGAGGTCTGCCACGATGCTGGCGGCGCGCGCCGCCTCCCGCTCGATGGCCTCCAGCGCCTCGCGATCCTCCGCAGGGCGCTCGTCCAGCAGGAGGAGCTGGGCGAAGCTCTTGATGGCGGCGAGCGGATTGTTCAGCTCGTGCGCCGCCCCGCTCACCAGGGCGCCCAGGCTCGCCAGCCGCTCGGCGCGGGGGACCCGGGTGCCGGGCTCGGCCTCGAAGAAGTTGGCTGGCATGGCGGAAGGGTATCACTCCGGGGCCGCCGTGGAAACCCTCCCCGTTGCCGTCCTGGCGGTGCAGCCCGCATCTTTCCCGCAGCACCGTGCCGCCGCCGCGACCCAGGCCCACGCATTCCGCGCCCATGCACCCCGCGTCCCCCGGCACACGCCCCGCCGCCCCGCCCACGCTCGTGGACCGCCAGGTGGAGGTGGAGACCCCCGAGCACGTGGCGGTGGGCTACGACCTGGCGGACCTCGGGTCGCGCTTCGCCGCGCTGCTGGCCGACGGACTGCTGGTGGCGTGCGGGATCGCCGTTTTCGCCCTGGGGCTCCCGCTCCTGGGGCTCGCCCTGGGGGTGTCGGGGTGGCTGGCCGGGGCAGGGCTGGCGGCGGTCATCCTCCTGGTGTTCGCCTGGACGTGGGGGTACTTCGTGTACTTCGAGGGGCTGCGCGACGGGCAGACCCCGGGGAAGCGGTGGATGGGGATCCGGGTGGTGCACGACGGCGGGTACCCCGTGAGCGTGCAGGGGGCCGCCGTACGCAACCTGCTGCGCATCCTCGACATGCAACCGGGGGCGACCTGGCTGGTGGGGGGCACGGCGATGATGCTCCACGGCCAGACCAAGCGCCTGGGCGACATGGCCGCCGGGACGGTGGTGGTGCGGGAGCGCACGGCGGCGCTCCTCCCGGAGGAGGCCGCGGCGCATGCCGCTGCCGCCGGCCCGCCCCGCCTCACGCCCGAGGAGATGGACACGCTGGCGAAGTACGTGGCCCGGCGGGAGTCGCTGCGGCCGGAGGTGCGCCACGGGCTGGCGAAGCGCCTGCTGGAGCGGCTGGAGCGCCACGCCATGGACGACCCGCGCCGCCCCCGCATGACGGCCGACGCGTTCCTAGTGGAGCTGCACGCGGAGGAGGCCGGCCGCCACGCCGCGCGGGGTGCCGGAGGGAGGGGGACGGCGCAGGCCGCGGGGCTGGTC
>DASYWD010000086.1 GCA_035936415.1 Longimicrobiaceae bacterium | reverse complement strand
CCCGGCGCGGCGCACCACGTCCTCCACGGAGGCGAAGGGGCGCTCCGCGTGCGCCGCCGCCAGCGCCTCCAGCGTGCGCGCCCCCATCCCGCGGACGTGCTTCCAGCCGATGCGCACCGCGGGCCGCGCGGGGTCCGCCGTGTCCTCCAGCGTGCACTCCCGCCCCCCGCGGCGGAGGCAGGGCGCGTGCACCGTCACCCCGCTGCGGCGCGCGTCGTGGACCAGCGTGGCCGGGGCGTAGAACCCCATGGGCCAGGCGTTCAGCAGCCCCAGGAGGAACTCGGCCGGGTGGTGCGCCTTGAGGTACGCGGTGGCGTAGGCGATCAGCGCGAAGCTCCAGGCGTGACTCTCGGGGAAGCCGTAGTTGCCGAACCCCTTCATCTGCCGGACGATGCGGTCCGCCAGCTCCTGCGTGAGGCCGTGCGACCCCAGCCGCACGCGCAGCTTCTCCAGGGCGGCCTCCAGCTTCTGCTGCTTGCGGGCGTGCCCCATGGTGCGGCGCAGCTCGTCGGCCTCGGCTGCGGTGTAGCCGCCCAGCGCCATGGCGATGGACATGGCCTGCTCCTGGAAGATGGGGATCCCGCAGGTGCGCCCCAGGATGGGCGCCAGCGCGGGGTGGTCGTGCTCCCACCGCTCCGTCCCGCGCCGGCGGCGGGTGTAGGGGCCGACGAACTCCCCCTGGATGGGGCCCGGGCGGATGAGGGCCACCTGCACCACAAGGTCGTACAGGCGCTCGGGGCGAGTCTGGAGGATGGACTGGATCTGCGCGCGGCTCTCGATCTGGAAGGTGCCCAGCGTTTCCCCGCGGGAGATCATCGCGAAGGTCTCCGGGTCATCCTGCGGGAGGCCGTACAGGTCGAGCCGCTTCCCGGTGCGCGCCTCGATGGCGTCGAAGGCGATGCGGGTGGCGGTGAGCCCGCCCAGCCCCAGGAAGTCGAACTTGGGAATGCCGATGGCGTCCAGGTCGTCCTTGTCGAACTGGAGGATGGTGCGCCCCATCGTCGTCTCCTCGGTGGGGACGTACTCCCCCAGCGGGCGGGCGGAAAGGACGAAGCCGCCGGGGTGGGTGGAGCGCATGCGGGGGACGCCCTCCAGCGCGCGCATGGCCGTGAGCAGGGCACGGCCGCGCGCGTCCCCCGTCTCCAGCCCATGCTTCGCGCCCAGCCCCCGCTCGATCAGCTCGGCGCCGTCGGCGGGACCCAGGTGCCGGATGCGCTTGGAGAGGGTGAAGACCAGCGCCGCGGGGTAGCCCAGGGCGCGCATGGCGTCCTGCAGCGCGCTGGGGGCGTGGTAGACCTGGGTGACGGCGGTGATGGCGGCGTGGTCGCGGCTGTACCGGTCGTAGACATAGCTCAGCACCTCCTCGCGGCGGTGCATCTCGAAGTCCACGTCGATGTCGGGCGCCTCGGTGAGCCCGTCGGCGCGCGCCTCGGAAAGGAAGCGCTCGAAGAGGAGACCGTGCCGCACCGGGTCCACCGCCGTGATCCTCAGGCAGAAGGTGACCACGGAGTTGGCGGCGCTCCCCCGCCCCTGGCAGAGGATGCCGCGCGAGCGGGCGAAGCGCACCGCCTGCCACATCACCAGGAAGAAGCCGGCGAAGCCCAGCCTGCGGATGGTGTCCAGCTCGTGCTCGATCTGCGCGCGCTCCCGGTCGCCGACGGCGCCGCCCCAGCGCTCCCGGGCGCCCTCGTAGACCAGCTCGCGCAGGTACGAGTCTGCGTCGTGTCCGGCGGGGACGGGAAACTCCGGGAGCGGCGGGCGGAGCCAGCGCAGCTCGAAGGCGCACTCCCCGGCGATGCGCGCGGTCTCCTCCACGCCCGCCTCCCTCCCCTTCCAGAGCAGGGCCGCCTCCTCCGGCGACCGGAGGCGCCACTCGCCGTTGGGGAGGAGGAACCCGCGCCGCGCGGCCTCGTCCACGGTGACGCCGGCCCGCAGCGCGGTCTGGAGGTCGTGCACCAGGCGCCCCGGCGCGTCCAGGTAGCGCGGCTCGCCCGTGGCCGCCCACGGCACGCCGCAGCGCCCGGCCAGCTCCACC
>DASYWD010000085.1 GCA_035936415.1 Longimicrobiaceae bacterium | reverse complement strand
GCCCCGGCGCGTGCGCCGGGGCCCCGCTCCGCTTCCGGGAGCCGGTACAGCGCTTGCGAGACGCCGCCGCGCGACCCGCACACCCGCTTCCCGAGCCATGACCGATCCCCAGCCCGAGACCCTCGCGGAAGCCGTGGAGGACGCCGCCGGCGAGAAGCTGGGCCTCCGCGAGTGGGACCGCCCGGCGATCTTCCGCCAGACCGCCGACGCCGCGACCGACGCCGACCTCCCGTACTGGTCGGTGCTGCTCCTCTCCGGGGCCATCGCCACCCTGGGGCTCGCCACCGACAGCTCGGCGGTGGTGATCGGCGCCATGCTGGTGGCCCCGCTCCTGGCCCCGGTGGTGGGGCTCGCCCTCTCCCTGGCCGCCGGGGACGGCCGCCTGGCCTTCGAGACCGCGGCCGTGGTGCTGGCCAGCACCCTGGCGGTGATGGGGATCGGGGCGCTGCTCACCGCGCTCCTCCCCTTCCACACCATCACCCTGGAGATCTCCGCGCGCACCCGCCCCACCACGCTCGACCTGGGGATCGCCGTCTTTTCCGGGCTGGCCGGCGCGGTGGTCACCGTGGCGCGGGGGCACCGGCTCTCCGCAGCCATTCCGGGGGTGGCGATCTCGGTGGCCCTCATCCCGCCGCTGGCGGTGGCGGGGTTCGGGATCGGCGCGGGGCTGAACTGGACGCTGATCCGCGGCAGCCTCCTCCTCTACGGCGCCAACCTGGCGGGGATCGTCCTCAGCGGGATGGTGGTCTTCATGCTGGTGGGGATGCACCGGCCCGCGGTGCTGGAAGCGGCGGAGCGCTGGCACGGCGAGGGGCGCATGACCGGTCTCGCCGCCTGGACCAACCGCTTCGGCTGGGTGCGCGGGCTGGGGGTGATGCACTCCACCTGGACCCGCATGGCGCTGGTGCTGGGCTTCGTGGTGGCGGTGTCCATCCCGCTGAGCGCCACGCTGGAGGAGATCGCGCGGGAGCGGCGGGTGCGCGACGCGGTGGAGGACGCCGCCGAGGCGGTGTTCGAGGTGGACCGGCGCTCCTCGGTGCTGGACCGCCGCATGGACATCGACGGGGGGCTCACCCGGGTCTTCCTGCGGGTGGGGACCACGGACTGGTTCGGGGAGGACGCCCGGCAGGAGTTCGAGCGGCGCGCCTCCGCCGCGGCGGCCGAGCCGGTGCACCTGGTCCTGGAGCAGCTCCCCCTCTCCGTCGGCGACGCGGCCGACCTGGCGCGTCTCTTCCCGGAACTGGGATCCCGGCCGGACCCCCGCGCGGTCCCGGCCGCGCCCGCGCTGGTCCCCCTCCCGGAGCTGCTGTCCCGCGCCCGCGAGCGCCTGCAGGGGGCGCTGGAGGAGCTCCCGCTCCCCGCCGGGGTGCGGGTGGCGGGATCGGAGCTTGCCGTCGCGGCGGACGGCGGGACCGTCGTGCGCGTGGGGTACGCGTCCCCGCGGCCCCTCCCCCCGGAGGCGGAGCAGATCCTGGCGCGGCAGGTGGCGCGCGCGCTGGGGCTCCCCGGCGCGGTGGTACGC
>DASYWD010000084.1 GCA_035936415.1 Longimicrobiaceae bacterium | reverse complement strand
GCCGTGCTCCTCCGCCAGCTCCTCCATGAGCCCCTTGAGGTCCCACACGTCCCACGCCGCCGCGGCGCCGCTCCAGTGCGCCGGGCGCGAGGCGCCGGTGAACGCCGCGGCCACGCGGATCTCCTCGCGCGGCACCGCGCCCCCGCCCGCCGGCGAGAACACCGTCCCCACCTCGAAAAGGCGGACGTCGCGGACGCCGTGCGCCCAGTTGTGCTCCACACGGCGCAGGAGCCCCGGGACCAGCGCGTCGCGGAGCGACCCTTCCTCGCTGGAGAGCGGGTTGAGCACCGGGACGCGCCCCTCGGCGGCCGGCGCGAACCCGGTGGTGCGCGACTCCAGGAAGCCCGCGCGACGGAAGAACTCGCGCGCGCGGCGCTCCGCCGCCACCTCCGGGCTCTCCGGCACGGCGGAGGCGCGGAAGGGGAGGATCTCCTCCGGGAACGAGTCGTACCCCCGTCGGCGCGCGACCTCCTCGATCAGGTCGATCTCCTCCGTCACGTCCGGGCGGAAGCCGGGAACCGAGACACGCAGCGGCGACACCGCGGCGTCCGTCCGGAACCCGATGGCCTCCAGCAGCCCCGCGATCTCCTCCCCGGAGAGCGCCACCCCCAGCACCTGCTCGACCCGCGAGGGGCGCAGCTCGACCACCCGCCGCGCGAACGGCACCGGGTTCACGTCCAGCGCCTCGCGGTCCACCTCACCCCCCGCGACGGCGACGATGAGCTGTACGACGCGCTCCAGCGCGCGGGTCTGCCCCTCCGGGTCCACGCCGCGCTCGAAGCGGTACGACGCGTCGGTGGAGAGCCCGTGCGGCGTGCGGGTCCCCCGCACCGCCTTCGGGTCGAAGAGCGCCACCTCCAGCAGCACCGCGGTGGTGCCGTCGTGCACCTCGCTCTCCTCGCCGCCCATGACCCCCGCGAGGGCGACCGGCCCCTCCGCGTCCGTGATCACGAGCGCGCCCTCCGCCAGGGTGCGGTCCACGCCGTCCAGCGTGCGGATCGTCTCCCCCGCGCGGGCGCGCCGGACGGTGATCTCCGGCCCGCGGAGGCGGTCCAGGTCGAAGGCGTGGACCGGCTGCCCCAGCTCGTGCAGCACGTAGTTGGTGGCGTCCACCACGTTGTTGATGGGCCGCACGCCCACGGCGCGGAGCCGCGTCGCCAGCCACTCCGGCGAGGGTCCCACCTCCACTCCCCGCACCACCGCCGCCGTGTACCGCGGGCACCCGTCCACATCCTCGATCCGCACCCGCACCCCGCCCACCGCGCCCTCCCGCTCCACCCGCCGCGGCTCGATGGGCCGCTCCGGCGCGTTGGGGAACTCCGGGAGCTGCACCCCCGCCGCCCCGCCCGGCGCCACCTCCCTCGCCACCCCGACGTGCGACAGCATCTCGGGCCGGTTGGGGGTGATGTCCAGCACCAGCCGCACGTCGTCCAGCCCCAGCGACTGGAGAAACGGCGCCCCCGGCTCCCACTCGCCCGCGAGGGCCATCAGCCCGGAGTGGTCGCGCCCCAGCCCCAGCTCCCGCGCGGAGCAGAGCATCCCCTCGGACACCTCCCCGCGGAGCTTGGCCTTTCCGATCTTCATCCCCCCCGGGAGCGACGCCCCGACCGGCGCGAAGGGGTAGTACCGCCCCGCCTCCACGTTGGGCGCCCCGCAGACCACCTGCACCGTCTGGCCGCCCGCGTTGACGCGCGTGATGCGCAGCTTGTCGGCGTTGGGGTGCTGCCGCACCTCCTCAACGCGCGCGATCACCACCCCCTCCACCCCGGCGCCGAGGTCCACCACGTCGTCGGCGGGAGCGCCCAGGAGCGAGAGCCGGTGCGCCAGGTCGGCGGGGGCCTCGGTGAGGCCGGGGACGAGCGACTGGATCCAGCGGTACGAGACGTTCATCGAACGGCGAGTGCGTGAGTGCGAAAGTGCGTGAGTGCGAAAGTGCGAAAGCGATCGTGACCCGAAGGGCGGAGACGCCGGGGCAGTTTCCGGCGGCTCCGTTCTCCTGGACACGGTCTTTTCGTGTCCAGGAGAATAGAGCGCGGTCCCCGGCGGAGCAGTATCCCGCCGGGGATTCGCCCAAACCCGCTGTTGAAACCGACCCTACGCGAACTGCTCCAGGAACCGGACGTCGCTCTCGTACAGCAGCCGGATGTCCGGAATCCCGAACCGCTGCATGGCGATCCGCCCGGGCCCCATGCCGAACGCGTAGCCGGTGTAGCGCTCCGGGTCGTAGCCCACCGCCCGGAAGACGTTGGGGTGCACCATCCCGGAGCCCATGATCTCCATCCACCCCGTGCCCTTGCACGCGCTGCACCCGCTCCCGCCGCAGAGCTGGCAGGAGACGTCCACCTCCGCCGAGGGCTCCGTGAACGGGAAGTACGACGGCCGGAAGCGCGTCTCCGCGCCCGGACCGAAGAAGCGCCGCACGAACTCGGAGATGGTGGCCTTGAAGTCCACGAAGGTGATCCCCTCGTCCACGGCCAGCCCCTCGATCTGCTCGAACGCAGGCGCGTGCGAGGCGTCGTACGGGTCGCGCCGGAACACCTTCCCCGGGACCACCACGCGCACCGGCGGCGCGAAGCGCTCCATGGTCCGGGCCTGCACTGGCGAGGTGTGCGTCCGCAGCAGCACCCCCTCGGACAGGTACAGGGTGTCGTGCATGTCCGCCGCCGGGTGGTCGAGCGGGATGTTCAGCCTGGTGAAGTTGTAGTCCGTGGTCTCCGCCTCGGGGCCCACCACGCGCGTGAAGCCCAGGTCGCGGAAGATGTCGCAGACCTCCTCGATCACCTGCGTCACCGGGTGCAGCCCGCCCTTCCAGCGGCGCCGCCCGGGGAGGGTGAGGTCCACGCGCGGCCCCCCGTCCTCCCGCGGGGCGAGGGCGGCGAGGCGCTCGTCCAGCAGGGCGGAGAGCGCCTCCTTGACCCGGTTGGCCTCGGCGCCCACGGCGGGGCGCTCCTCGGGGGCGAGCCCGCCCAGGCCGCGGAGGATCCCGGTGAGGCGCCCCTTGCGCCCCAGGTACTCCACGCGGAGCGCCTCCAGCGCCTCCGCGCCCTCCGCGCCCCCCACGGCGCGCGTCCCCTCCGTCTCCAGCTCCCGGAGCTGCCCGACAAGGTCCTGGCTCATCGTTCCACGTCTCTGCCGTTCGCTGCTGCTGCTGCGCCGGGCCCCGCGCGGGGCCGGCCGATCCACCAATCTGCACCCGCGGGGCGCCCCCGGCTACCCCCGGAAAAAGGAAGCGGCGCCGGGGCTGAAC
>DASYWD010000083.1 GCA_035936415.1 Longimicrobiaceae bacterium | reverse complement strand
ACATGGCGGAACGCCCTGCGGGCGTGCCGCTGCCATCCTCCATCACCCGAAGCGCTCGCGAATGGCCGAGACAGACCCCCACTGGAAGGCGGACGCCCAGGCGAGCCGGCTCGCCGAGCTGACCGCGGACGAAGGCGACCTGAAGGAGGTCCCGCTCCGACGGGACGTGCGCTCCCTGGGGATGCTCCTGGGGGAGGTGATCCGCGAGCAGGAGGGCGCCGAGCTCTTCGGCGTGGTGGAGGAGCTTCGCCACCTCGCCATCGCGCACCGGGAGCGGAGCGCCGGCGACGAGGCGCGCCATGAGCTGATGGCGCGGGCGGAGGCGCGGGTGGGCGAGCTGGAGGTGCGCGACGCGTACCGGCTCACCCGGGCGTTCTCCATCTACTTCGAGCTCACCAACCTCGCCGAGACGCAGCACCGCAAGCGGCGCCGGCGCGCCTCCGGCCTCCGCGCGGACCAGCCGCCGCAGCCGGGCACCTTTCACGGCACGCTGCTCCGCCTGCGCGACGCGGGGCTGGGGTGGGACGCCGTGCTCGACGCGCTCGGCCGGGTGCAGGTGGTGCCGGTCTTCACCGCGCACCCCACGGAGGTGTCGCGGCGCACCGTGCTCTTCAAGCGCGCCCGCATCTCCGCCGCGCTGGAGCGGCTGGACCGGCTCCCGCTCACCGACGCCGAGGCCGCCGAGGAGGAAGCCGCCATCGCGGCCGAGATCACCGCGCTCTGGCAGACGGACGAGGTGCGCCGGCAACGCCCCACGGTGCTCGACGAGGTCCGCATGGGGCTCGACTACTACCCCGGCGTCCTCATCCCCACCCTCCCCCGTCTGTACTTCGAGATCGCCGACGCCTTCGCGCGGGCCTACGGGAAGGAGCTCTCCCCGCGCGAGCTGCCGCAGGTGGTGCGCTTCGGCTCCTGGATCGGCGGGGACCGCGACGGCAACCCCTTCGTCACCCCGGAGGTCACGCGCCAGGCGCTCCAGCTCGCCCGCGAGACGGTCCTCGACTACTACGTGGAGGCGCTGGAGGGGCTGGTGGAGCGGCTGAGCGCCTCCACGCTCCAGGTCCCGGTCACCCCGGAGCTGCAGGCCGCGCTGGAGCGGTACCGGGCGAGCATCCCCTCCCTCGACCCCACCCCGGAGACCCGCGCCCCCACCGAGGTGTACCGCCGCTTCCTGGGCTACGCGGGGTGGCGTCTACGCGCCGCGCGCAACGACCCGGGGGACCCCCAGGCCTACCCCGACGCGGCCGCCTTCGCCGAGGACCTGCGCCTGGTGCGCGAGAGCCTGGTCCGGAACCGGGGCGAGCGCCTCGCCCGCCTCCTCCTGGGCCCGCTGCTGCGCAAGGTGGAGACGTTCGGGTTCCACCTGCACGCGCTGGACGTGCGGCAGCACGCGCGCGTGCACGAGCGGGCGCTCCGGGAGCTGTTCGGCTCGCCCGGGGGCGCGGAGGACGAGTCGCCGCCGCTCCCTCCCCCGCCCTCTCCCGACACCGTGGGGCTGCTGGAGACGCTCCGGACCGTGGCGGAGCTGAAACGCACCTATCCACCGGAGGCCGTCCGCACGTACGTGGTCAGCGGGGCCCGCTCCGTGGAGGACGTGCTCGCCGTGGTCCGCCTGGCGGGGCTGGCGGGGGTGCGGGTGGCCGCGGAGGGCGACGACCCGGGGCTGATGCCGGTGCCGCTCTTCGAGTCCATCGAGGACCTGCGCAACGCGCCGGAGGTCTGCCGCGCGCTCTGGACACGCACCGACTACGCGCGGCTGCTGGACTCGTGGGGGCGCACCCAGGAGGTGATGCTGGGCTACTCCGACTCCAACAAGGACGGGGGGATGCTCACCAGCACCTGGGAGATCTACAAGGCGCACCGCGAGCTGCACCGCGTGGCGCGGGAGTGCGGGGTGACGCTGCGCCTCTTCCACGGCCGGGGCGGCACCGTGGGGCGCGGCGGGGGGCCCACGCACCGGGCCATCACCTCGCAGCCGCCGGGCGCCTTCGACGGTGAGATCAAGATCACGGAGCAGGGCGAGGTGCTCGGCTGGAAGTACGCCGACCCCGTGCTCGCCGAGCGGAGCCTGGAGCTGATGGTGGCCGCCTCGCTCGACGCGCTCGCCCGCACGGAGCGTCCCGACCCGGAGCGGGAGGCGCGCTGGGAGGAGGCCATGGAGCGCATGTCCGCCGCGGCGTTCGCCTTCTACCGCGAGCACGTGGCCGACGACCCGGAGGTGCTCGCCTACTTCCAGCAGGCCACCCCCGTGGGCGAGCTGGAGCACGCCCGCATCGGCTCCCGCCCCGCGCGCCGCGGCGAGACCCGCGGGCTGGACGACCTGCGCGCCATCCCCTGGGTGTTCGGGTGGATGCAGAGCCGGCACGTGCTCCCCGCCTGGTTCGGGGTGGGGTACGCGCTGGAGCGCTTCGTGGAGGAGGAGGAGGGGGGCGAGCGGCTGCTGCGGGAGATGATGCGGGACTTCCCGCTCTTCCACGACCTGGTCCGCAACGTGGAGATCGGGATGGCGAAGGCGGACCTCTCCATCGCGCGCCGCTACGCCGAGCTGGTGGAGGACGAAGGGCTGCGCGAGCGGGTGTTCGGGCGCGTGGTGGAGGAGTTCGAGCGCACCCGGCGGATGGTGCTGCGCGTCACCGGGCAGGATCGGCTCCTGGACGAGAACCCGGTGCTCGCCCGCTCCATCCGCCTGCGCAACCCGTACGTGGACCCGCTGAGCCTGGTGCAGGTGAGCCTGCTGCGCCGCAAGCGCGCGGGCGAGGAGAGCGAGGAGCTGAACTACGCCATCGCGGCGACCATCAACGGGATCTCGGCGGGGCTGCGGAATACCGGGTGATCTTATCTCCGCTCGCTGGACCCCTCCAGCTGATCCCAATCGGCTGTCCAAAAAAACCGGGTGTCCTGTACAGCGCGAGGTGCACTCCGACTCGGAGTGCACCTCGTCCGGCTGGGCCGTAGTCGAGGATCTACGCGACAGTGGTGCGGCCCGCCGCTGCCGATGCGGGTTCGGCCAGCACGTCGTCCAGCTGCCCGAGCGCCGACTTCAGGCCCTCGATCATTCCCATCTCCACCAGCTGCTCCATCGACTCGAGACTGGTGAAGTGGGTGACGCTGGTGAACCGCGAACCGGTGGAGGTCGGCTCGAACGTGAACACCATCCGCATCGACGGCATGTCTTCGTTCGGACGACCATCTTCGTGCGAGAAGCCATCTTCGACTTCGATCCGGCGGACCGGCTCCACCGCCAGGAAGCGCCACCAGCCGCGCGACGAACTGCCGTCCGGTCCGGTCATGTAGTACTCGGAGCGGCCGCCAACCGTCATGTCGTGCCGGGTGAAGGTGGCGGGCCAGGCTTCCGGCCCCCAGAACCTCTCCAACTGGCGCGGGTCGGCGTACGCCTCCCAAAGGCGCTCGACCGGAACGGGGTACTCGCCGACCACGGTCAGGGTGAGGGCGTCTTTGTCTGAGGTGACGGACTTGATGGGCATGGCTCACTCCTGGTGGTTGGGGTGGGTGAACACGCGGTCGAGCTGACTGAAGCGGGCCCTCCACAGGCCCTCGAGCTGAGCGAGTAGATCGCGCGCCCGCGCGATTCGCTCCGGGTTGCCGCAGACGATTCTCTCGCGGCCCTGCGCCTGCTTCGTCACGAGTCCCGCTCCTTCCAGTACCGTGACGTGCTTCTGCACCGCTGTGAAGGACATGTCGTACCGCGCCGCGAGGGCTGAGATCGATGCCGCCTCCCCGGCCATGACCCGCGCGACGATGTCTCGTCGGGTCGCATCGGCCAGAGCGTGAAAGACGCGGTCGATCTCCGCATCGCTGAGCGTAGGACGTACAACCATTTGGTTGTATGTTATGCCACGGCTCCCCCCCGCGCAAGGGTCTCGTTTCAGCGACCCGGCACGAGCGCGGTCGCCGTGAAGCCGGATGCCTCATCGCTCAGGTCGTGTCGGCCCGCGATCGAGTCGGGGAGCCGAGCGGCGCGAGAGATCCTGGAACGGGCACGGAACCGCCGAACCTGGTGCAGGTGAGCCTGCTGCGCCGCAAACGCGCGGGCGAGGAGAGCGAGCTGAACTCCGCCATCGCGGCGACCATCAACGGGATCTCGGCGGGGCTGCGGAGTACCGGGTGAAACTGTCTCCGCTCCTCTGGACCCCTCCAGCCTATCCCGATCGGTTGTCCAAAAAAACCGGGTGTCCTGTACAGCGCGAGGTGCACTCCGACGCGGAGTGCACCTGGTGGCGACTGGCACACCTCTGGCAACCCTGCCTCCCCGCAGACGGTGCTGCGATCGCCTGTGCGGGCGCCCCTTTCTTCCGGCGTGGGTCTCCCGTTACTCCGGGTCCGGTCGGCGCCGCTGCCCGGAGGATCATTCCGCGCCCGGGCCACTTCTCCTTTCCGGCTCCCGCTCTCCCGCGGCGCCGGAGCCGAAATGGGAATGCATGACGCTCGACAACCCTGCACTGACCTTCTCCCTCGCCCTCGCGGCGGGAATGATCGCGCAGATTCTGGCAATCCATCTCCGCGTTCCCGGCATCGTGCTCCTCCTCCTCGCCGGGATCCTGCTCGGTCCCGACAGCCTGAACGTGATCCGTCCGAACACTCTGGGCCACGCGTTGGAGATCCTCGTGGGCCTGTCCGTCGCGGTGGTTCTGTTCGAGGGTGGGCTGAGCTTGAACATCTCCCGAATTCGCAAGGAGGCGAGGACGATACGCCTCCTGATCACCGTCGGCGCGGTAGTGACAGCGACAGGGGGTACGCTCGCCGCACGGCTCTTCATGGGGTGGAGCTGGACGATGGCGATCCTGTTCGGCACCCTGGTGATCGTCACGGGCCCGACGGTGATCACTCCGCTACTGCGCCGCATCCGGGTGAGCCGCAACGTCGGAACCATCCTCGAAGCAGAGGGAGTGCTGATCGATCCCATCGGAGCGATCGTAGCGGTGGTCGCCCTGGAGCTGGTTCTCGTTACCGGGCCCAGTACGACCGTGGAGCTCCTCGGGCTCCCCGCGCGGCTGCTGGTCGGCGCCGCGGTGGGTGGAGGAGGCGGGTTCCTGATCGGCTACCTGATCCGCGCGGAGAAGCTGATCTCGGAAGGGATGGAGAACGTTTTCACCCTCTCTCTGGTCCTCGCCCTGTACGCCGCAAGCAACGCGATCCTCCCCGAGAGCGGAATCATGGCCGCGGTAGCGGCCGGGCTCGTGGTGGGGAACATGGAGACTGGACTCTCGCATGAGCTGCGCGAGTTCAAGGAAAGCCTCACGGTCATGCTGGTGGGGCTCCTCTTCGTGCTGCTCGCTGCCGATATGCGCCTCGAGGAAGTGGTGGCGTTGGGATGGGGGGGAATCATGACCGTGCTTGCGCTGATGCTCGTCGTGCGGCCGCTCGCGGTAGGCGTGAGCACGGCCGGATCAATCCTGTCGTGGAAGGAGCGCGGTTTCATCGCCTGGCTCGGGCCGCGGGGGATCGTGGCTGCGGCCGTGGCCTCGCTGTTCGCGCACTCTCTGACCGAGCAGGGCGTCGCCGGTGGGAGGGAGCTGCGGGCACTGGTCTTCCTGGTGATCGCGGCAACGGTGGTGATACAGGGCCTCTCGGGCGGGCTGGTGGCGAACGCTCTGGGGGTGCGGCGGCCACGTAACGGATACGTGATCATCGGAGCGAGCGCGATCGGGCGCACCCTGGCGCGGTTGCTGGACGCCGGAGGGGAGAGCGTGACGCTCGTCGACAGCAACCGCTGGAACGTCCGCGCTGCCGAGGAAGAGGGGCTGGAAGTCATCCTCGGGAACGCGAACGACGAGAGCCGGCTCCTGCGCGCAGACGTCGAGGGGCGGCACGGCTTCCTGGCCGCCACCACCAACGAGGGGGTCAACTTGCTGCTGGCGCGCAAGGCGCGCGAGCAATTCCGGGTGCCGCAGGTCTCGGTGGTACTTTACCGGGGCAAGGCTGGCGTGCAGAACGAGCAGGTCCACGAGAACGGCGCTTCCGTGCTCTTCGGCTCACCCATCGACATCGACCAATGGAGCCGGGGATTTCAGCAGGACGCCGCCACAGTGGAGGCGTGGGCATACGCGGGCGATGGGGAGGTCACTCTCCCCCCTACCGGCGCGGAAGGGAGGGAGCCGATGGAGGCCGCGGTCCTCCCGCTCGCGATGGTCCGAAACGGCAGTACCTGCCCCGTGACCGATGCGACCAGGATCCGCGCCAGGGACATCGTCATGCTGGGCCTGCTCCGGTCGCAGATGGACGCTACCCGCCGACACCTGCGCGCAGCGGGATGGAAGCCGGCAATGAATGATGGGGAGGCGTGAAGAATTGGAAGCTGCGGATGCAGGGCGGCGGACCGTTGCCGGTGCTCCGCGCGCGCATCCATGCCGTAGCCCCGCGCGCGGTCGCGCCCGACAGTGAGCCGCGCTGGGGCCGAATGAAGGCGCCCCAGATGGTCTGCCACCTGGGCGACATGTTCCGCGTGGCTCTGTCCGAGCGTCCGGCCCCACCCGATCGCGCGCGGAGAAGTGACCGTTCCCGCTGCTTCACCGGCCCGCCGGCCGCCGCGCACCCAGGATCACGATCTCCACGCGCCGGTTCTGCGCACGCTCCGCCGGGGTCGCGTTGCCCACGACCGGGCGGCTCTCTCCGTAGCCGACGGCGTCCACGCGGGCAGGATCGACTCCTTCCGCGATCAGGGCCGCGCGAACCGACGCGGCGCGCTGCTCGGAGAGGCGCTGGTTGGCGACCTCTGATCCCACAGCGTCGGTGTGCCCCTCCACCGAGATCCGGTGCTCGGGGAACTGCTGGAGCACCGCGGCGATACGGCCCACCTCGTCCCGTGCACGGGGAGAGAGGGAAGACTGTCCGGTGGCGAAGAGACCCTGTCCCACCACCACCGCCAGGCCGCGCTCGGTCTCCTGGATCCCGGTCACGTTGGCGATCAGCCGATCCAGGTCGAGGAGCGATTCGTAGAGCCGACGCTCGGCCTCGGCCGTACGCTGCTGCGCCTCGCGCGCCGCCCGGGCGGCGGCCTCTTCCCGCGCCGCCGCCTCGGCCGCGGCGCGC
>DASYWD010000082.1 GCA_035936415.1 Longimicrobiaceae bacterium | reverse complement strand
GCACGGGGGCCGCCTGCGCCTCCACAGCCGCTCCCGCGGAGGGGGTCCGGTCGCCGCACGCCGCCAGCGCGGCCAGCAGGGCGGCCCGGGCGAGCGCGCTCACTTGCTTCATCACTGCCTCCCTGGGCTCTATGGGTTTCCGCCGGCCGGTTCCCGGCTCCACGTCCACTCCTCGCGCGCCGTCTCGTCCGCCCCTCATCAGAACTCCTCGCAGTTGAGCTGGCCCGAGAAGCCCCCGTCGATCCCCCCGTCCAGCGAGACCTGGGCGAGCCCCTCCCCCTTCAGCCCACGGACGATGAGGCCGGCGGCGCACTTGAAGCCTTTGGAGTATTCCTCGCAGAACTTGATCGACCCCGAAACGCCCACCTCGCGCGATTCGCTCCTGGAAATGCTGAAGCAGTCGTGCTCGATCGACGCGCCAACGCCGACCTCCAGCTTCGCCTCCGCCTGGGGGCAGGAGAGGCACAGGGTTCTGCCAATGTGGGCCTCCAGCGCCGCGATCAGCTGCGGCGTCACGCTCCCGTGCTCCAGGAGGAGCGCGGCGAGGGTGAACTGCGTGGTGGTGGCCCCCATGATCAGCCCGATCACCTTTCCCGACTCGTCGTTGAGCGCGATCCGCTCCCCGGCGAGCTCGTACTCGACCATCCCCTGGTGCTCGCCGTCCTCCATGACGCCGATGATCTCGCCGGACGCGGGGTTCACCTCCCACCACCCCCAGCGCGGCGCCCCCGCGAGCCGGACGGCGCGCATGGGGACGACCACCTCGCGCCCGCGGTCGATGGCATTCTCGATCCGGGCCCGGCAGGCGGGCGACGGCCCGTCCAGCTGGTCGAGCGCGGTCCGGGTCCCCGCCCCGATCACCAGCAGGGGGATCCCCTCCGCCTCGGCCTGCGAGACGAGCCGGGCGGTGTTCGCGGAGGCGGCTTCTTGCCCGCTCGCGAGGGCGACGAGCGCGCCCTCCAGCACCGACTCCTGCATGCCCCGCGCGGCCTGGAACACCGGCGCCATGCGGGCGGGGGCGCCGGGGTAGGGGTACGCCCGCACCTCGTCCAGCCGGAGGTCGATGCTCACCTTCGCGTCCAGGCGGTTCTTCTTCCCCTGCGTGGTCTCCACCCCGGCGATGAGGATGCGCGGGGTCGCCCAGGCCAGCGCCACCCCGTTGCGGTCCGCGATCAGGCGGGTGAGGGAGTCCGACTCCGCCGCGAAGCGCAGCGTCAGGAGGTGGCCGGCCAGCGTGCCGGCGGCGTCGTCCATGCGCCCGAGCTCCAGCGCGGCGCCCGCGGCCTGCGGATCGTCCGGTCCCACGCGGGAGAGGCTGCGGGCGCGGCCCTTCAGCGCGCGGAGGTCGATCGCGCCGCCGGCACGCGCCGCCTGTGCCGCAGCGTAGGCGTGGTGCACGCGCCCCGGCACGAGGTTGATCGTGTAGCGGCGCGCCTCCGCCGGAGTGGGAGTGGAGCCGTCCGCACGGAACAGATCCCGCTCGACGGCGCGGGGCGCCTCCCCCGGCGCGGTGAGGGTGAACTCCAGCCACTCGCGGCGGAGCGCGCCCCGCGCGTCTCCGTTCATCACTACCGTGGGCTCAACCTTCTGCGCCGCCCCCGCCACCTCGAGCGCGCGGCGGTAGGCCACCCCCACGATCTTCGCCGGGGCGGCGGGCGCCGCCGGCTCCTTCTCGGCCGAGCCCCCCCCGAGCGCCGAGCCCATCCCCCCCAGCATCCCCCCGGGGGAGCCCATCGCCGCTTCGGGCGCGGCGGCGGCCTGCGGGATCGCCCGGACCACCAGCGAGATGGGGCGGAGGCCGAGCTCCGCGACCGTCCCCTCGAAGCGGCCGAGGTCGCGGACCTTCCCGTCGCCCGTCTCCTCCTTCAGCTTGACTGCCACCCGCTGGAAGAGCTCGGGCGCGGGCTCGTCGAAGTGCTCTTCCGCCTCGGCGTACGCCTCGCCGATCCGGGCGCGCGGGAAGGAGGGATCGAGCGGGAGCCACTCGGCCCCCTGGAAGACCTCCACCCAGAGGTGGGGACGCACGACCTCGCGGAGCGCGTCGTCGGCCGCGGGGTCGTAGGGGGCGTACTCCGGCCCGATCGCCCAGGAGCGGACGCGCGGCGGGTACATCCCCCGGATCACGGCGGTGACGTTGTCGTCTCCGAGCCGCCCGCGCACGAGCCGGACGCGGTACCCCGCGCTCCGCAGCCGGTCGGCGAGAAGCATCGCCTGGTCGGCGGAGTTGCCGCTGCGCGCCACCGCCGTCCCCACCGCGCCGCGGAGGATCCCGGGGTACGGCTCGTAGCGCACGCCGGTGGCGACCCGCGCGAAGATCTCGTCCAGCGTCTCCCCGCCGAAGGCCGCGAGCCACTCCTCTCCGGGAGCCAGCGCCGAGGCGAGCTCGGGGGCCGGGTCGGGGACGGACTTCGCGGCCGGCGCCGTGGAGCCGTCCGCTGCGGCGAGGGCGGCGCCCTCCCCCGCGGCGGTGGCGGGGAGGAAGGCCGCGGCCAGGTTCGGCCTCCCCTGGCGCGTGAGCTCCAGTCCGGTGAGGAGGAAGGCGACGGCGAGGAGCGCCAGGACCACCGCCGGCCGGGCGACGTCTCCGCGGCGCACCAGCCCCACGGTGAGCATACCCGCGCTGAGGAGGATCCCGGCCGGGAGGAGCACCCCCGCGCCGAGGTAGGGCCCGTGGAGCCAGAAGGGGAGCCAGCCGCCCCCCGCGAGCGTCGCCCCGAGCGGCGCGTCGCGGAAGGCCCCGACGGCGATCCCGGCGCCCGCGTAGAGGGCGAGCCCGGCCGGGGCGAAGCGAACCGCGCGGGGGAGCCGCGGGAGCAGGGCGGCCTGCCACGCGGCGGCCGCGAGCGCCGCGACCAGGAGGATGGAGGCGGCCGCGTCGAAGGAAAGCCCGGCGATCAGGAGCCCCCCTCCTCCCGAGCCGTAGCGCACGGCCGGGAAGAGGAAGAGCCACGCCGCCGCCGCGCCGCCGACCAGGAGCGGCGCCGTCCGGGCCCGCCGCCAGAGCGTGGCGGAGAGGGGGAGCGCCACGAGCACGGCGGCGGCCAGCCACCATCGGCCGGGCCACCCCGCGAGCCACGCCTGGACGAGCGCGACCAGCAGGAGCAGGTGCAGCCCCGAGGCGAGCGCGAGCTCCAGGGCGGGGCGCAGCTTCCGCGCGGGAGGGCTCGCGACAGGGGGCGCGGCTTCCATCATCGTATGTCTCTCAGCGGAAGGGAGGTGTCGGGGGCGCGGCAGTAACCGGGAACGCCTCCTCCCGGCCGCCGCGGGGGAGGCCGAGAGGGACGGCGGAGCGGCTCAGGGGCCCGCGGAGCCGGTTCGCCGGCTCCGCGGGGCTCGCGTCAGCGCGCCGCCGGCGCGGCCAGGAGACGGTGGGCCTGGGCGCCCACGAGCGGGACCTCCCACTCCTCCCCCTGGAAGGCCTTGAACATGAGGACGATCCAGAGCACGAAGCTGCCGAAGCCGAAGGCCATCGAGAGCAGCAGGCCGATCAGCCACCCGATGACGGGGACGACGGCGAGGACGGCGCCGAGCACCGAGAGGACGATGCTCGCGACCACCATGGCGATCCCGACGACGATCGACTGCGCGGCATGGAAGCGGACGAACCGGCTCTCCTTCTCGATCAGGAAGAAGACGACTCCGGTGAGGGGGCCGAGCAGGTAGGCCAGCGCGCCGGCCACGTTCGGCGCGAGGCCGGTGCTCTGCGCGGGGACAGGATGTTCGGACATGAGCTTCTCCCGTGGGTTTGCGGATTGTGGAGTGGACCATTCGATCCACTCACCGGAACCGGATCCGGCGCACGTGCGCGGTCCGGCGAGTTCAGGTCGTGGGTGGAGCGGGCGCGGGGTCGTGCGGCTCCGGGGCGGGGACGACGAAGGGGATGCGTACGCGCCCGCACCAGTTCCCCACCAGCAGGAGCAGCTCCTCCCCGCTCAGGAAGGGCCTCTTCTCCCCCGTTCCGAGGTGCTCCACGAGCCCCTCCAGCTCCGGCGGCTCCCCGGGGCGCTCCGAAGCCGTCCGCCGGATCCGGAGCATGAAGTACGAGTACTGCTCCACCTGGATGGGCACCGCCGGCTCCTTCGAAGCGGGTGAGGCAGGGGGGCCGGGGAGTCCCTGGCGCGAGTAGAAGGGGAAAAGAGGTGGAAGCGCGCGAGCTGGGGAGACGAGGCCGCCGTCAAACGTTGTGGGGCACGCCCGCCGCACTTATGATTGCGGCTCCACGCTCCCGCCCCGTGGCGAACCGCCCCTCCCGCTCCCTCCCGCATGCTCCGTCCTGCGAGACAGGTCCCACCGACGTCCCGGCAGCGTCCGTCCACGCGCGGCCTCGACTGCGGTGTACAGGATACGCCGCCGGGCGCAACCCGCCGTGAAGCGGCCGTCAACTATTTGTCTTCCATCGATTTGACGGTCTGACGCCGTGCTTCGCCTGCTGACACTCGGCGAGCTGCGGCTCCTGGACGCGGACGGGGCGCTCGTGCTGGCCGGACGGCGCAAGGAGCTGGCTCTCCTCGCCTACCTGGCGCGCCGCTCCCCCGCCTCCGTGCCCCGCGCGGAGCTGGCCACCCTGCTCTGGGGCGAGCGCGGAGAGGAGCGCGCGCGGCAGTCGCTCCGGCAGGCGGTGCTGGCGCTCAGGAACTGCGTGGGCGACGCGATCACCGCGACCCCGGAGCGCGTCGGGATCGCGCCCGGCACCGTGGAGCTCGACGCGGCTGCCTTCGAGGAGGAGGTCGCCTCCGGTCGGCTGGAGACCGCGGTCCGCCGCTGGAAGGGAGACTTCCTCATCGCCGCGGACGACGCGGGGGGAGAGGCGTACCGCGTCTGGGTGGACGGGGAGCGCGCGAAGCTGCGGCGCCTCCTGGAGAGCGCGCTGGAGCGCTGGGCGGCGGAAGCGGAGGTCCGGGGAGACTGGCGCGCGATGGCGGAGCGCGCGGCGCACTGGGCGGAGAGCTTCCCGCTGGACGTGCGCCCCCATGCGTCGCTGGTCACGGCGCTGCACCTGGACGGGAGGACGGACGAGGCGCTGGCGCAGCACGCCGCGTTCGCGGCGCGCCTGCGCCTTGAGACGGGGGACGAGCCGCCCGACGACTGGGTCCGGCTCGGCGACCGGATCGAGCGGGAGCGGCGGGCGGCCCCTCCTC
>DASYWD010000081.1 GCA_035936415.1 Longimicrobiaceae bacterium | reverse complement strand
GATGGGTCCGGCGCTGCGCCGCCGCCGCCTTTCCCCCGGGCGCGGCGCGCGGCGGCTCCGGGGCCGGGTCGCGGCTTTCCTGCCGGAGCAGGACGGTCTCGCTCTCCATGGGTCCTTTCGGGGATCGCCGCTCGGGCGCCGCCGCCGGACCGTGGGATCCGGCAGCGGATGGACAGGCCGGCCGATCGGGCCGACCTGTATGGCACGGCGCGTGCCAGCCACCGGAGGAGCGGCCGTTCCCAGTGGACCCGGGCTTCCGGAGCGAGAAATGGAACCAGCGAGGATGGCAGGCGTGATTGCCCGTGGCGCGGCGGCCGGCGTGGCGGCCTCCGTGGCGCAGGCGGCGCTGGGGAAGAGCTACGAGAAGCTGCTGCTCCCCCCGGGCGAGGACTCGGACCTGGCGCCGCGGCTGGTGCGGCGGATCGCCGAGCGCGCCGGGGAGCGGGTCTCCCACGCGGAGAAGTGGGCGCTCGGGACCGCCTTCCACCTCGGCTACGGGGCGTTCTGGGGGGCAGGGTACGCGGCGGCGCGCGAGCGGTGGCCGGTGCCGCCGCTGGCCGGCGGGGCCCTGCTCGGCGGGTTCATCTACGTGATCACCTTCCCCCGCTGGGGCGGCGCCGTCCGGACCGGGGTGGTGCGCCCCCCGGACCGGCGGAGCGACCGGATGACCGCCTTCGGGGCCCTGGTCACCCTGGCGTTCGGGGTGATGACGGCGCTCGCGTACGAGGGGATGCGCGCGCCCGATGCGCGGGACGGGGGTGCCGGCGGGCCCGGATGACGGCCTACGACGCGGTGGTGGTCGGCGCCGGGGTGAACGGGCTGGCCGCGGCGACGGTGATGGCGCAGGCGGGGCGCTCGGTCCTGGTCCGGGAGGCGAACTCCACCGTAGGCGGCGCGGCGCGCTCCGCGGAGCTGACGCTCCCCGGCTTCGTCCACGACCCCTTCTCCTCGGTGTATCCGCTCGCCGCCGGGTCGCCGTTCCTGGGCACGCTTCCGCTGGGGGAGCACGGCCTGGAGTGGGTCCACCCGGACGCTCCCCTCGCGCACCCCTTCGACGACGGGACCGCGGCGCTGCTGGAGCGCTCCTTCGCCGCGACGGGCGCCACCCTCGGCCCAGACGGCGAGGCCTACCGGGAGCTCCTGGAGCCGCTCGCCGCGCGCTGGGACACCCTCGCCGAGGGGATCCTCGGCCCGCTGAGGATCCCCCGGCACCCCGTCCTCCTCCTCCACTTCGGGGTGCATGCGCTCCGCTCGGTCCGGGGCCTGGGGAAGAGCCACTTCCGGGAGGACCGGGCGCGCGCGCTGCTCTCCGGGAGCGCGGCCCACTCGGCGCTCCCGCACGGGGCCGCGGCGAGCGCCTCGTTCGCCCTGGTGCTGAACGCCGCGGGGCACGCCGTGGGGTGGCCCTTCGCGCGCGGGGGGTCGGGGAGGCTGAGCGGGGCGCTCGCCTCCTACCTGCGGTCGCTGGGCGCGGAGATCGTCACCGACGCGCCGGTGCGCTCGCTGGACGAGCTCCCGCCGGCGCGGGCCGTCTTCCTGGACCTGACGCCGCGCCAGGTGCTGCGCCTGGCCGGCGATCGGCTCCCCCCGGGGTACCGGGGCGCGCTGGAGGCCTTCCGCTACGGGCCGGGGGCGTTCAAGGTGGACTGGGCGCTGGACGGGCCCATCCCCTGGGCCGCGCCGGAGTGCGCGCGCGCGGGGACGGTGCACCTGGGGGGGAGCCCGGAGGAGATCGCGGAAGCCGAGAGCCGGGCGTGGCGGGGAGAGCACGCGGAGCGGCCCTTCGTCCTGCTGGCCCAGCCGAGCCTCTTCGACCCCACCCGCGCGCCCGCCGGACGGCACGTGGCCTGGGGCTACTGCCACGTTCCCAACGGGTCCGGGGTCGACATGACCCGGCGCATCGAGGACCAGGTGGAGCGCTTCGCCCCCGGCTTCCGCGACCGGATCCTGGCCCGGAGCGTCCTGGGGCCGGCGGAGCTGGAGCGCCTCGACGCGAACCTGGTGGGCGGCGACGTCAACGGCGGGAGCGCCGACCTGGGCCAGCTCTTCTTCCGGCCCGCCTTCCGGCCCTCCCCCTACTCCACGCCGGTGCCGGGTCTCTACCTCTGCTCCGCCTCCACCCCGCCCGGCGGAGGGGTGCACGGGATGTGCGGGTTCCACGCGGCGCACCGGGCCCTGGCCGACGGGCGCTGAGCCCGCCGGCCCCGGCTCAGGCC
>DASYWD010000080.1 GCA_035936415.1 Longimicrobiaceae bacterium | reverse complement strand
GCGCGGCCGCGGGCGTGCTGGCGAGCGGGTCCGGCCCCACCTCCACCGGGCGCGTGGGCGAGCGCGCCGGGAGCCGGGCGAGCAGCTCCGCCAGCTCCCGCTCGGACAGGTCGGTCTCGCCGGTGGTGCGCAGCAGCTCTCCGGCCTGCTCCAGGCGGTACCCGTCGCGGTGCACCAGCGTTTCCAGCCGCACCGCGAGCCGGCCGTGGCGTCGGGCCGCCGCGGAGGGGCGCCAGCGTCCCCAGCGGCTCACGCGGTAGTCGCGGAAGAGCATCGCGACCACCACCGTCAGGTAGGTGGTGACGGAGCTCTCGCCGCGGAACTTCCGGAGCACGGCGTAGTCGTCCTCCACGATCCGGAGCCGCGCCCACGAGGCGAAGTCCTCCGCGTCGTCGCCGCCGAAGCCGTGCCGCCGGCAGATGGACGCGGCGACGCGCTCGATCCAGCCGAGGTTCTCGAGGAAGAGCGCCTCCAGGTCCTTCCGATCGGGCATCGTCCGGAGCGAGGCAGAGGGTGGGTTCGCGATCGGGAGAGGCCGGCCCTTGCAACCTGAGCCGCCACTCCCCGCATATCAAAGTCCGTTCCCCGCGCGTTGACCGGACGCGGGAAGCGGGCCTATCTTGCCCGTCCAGTGGACCGGCGCGGGGACGGCCCCGCGCCCGCGACAGGAACCGTCGGGGACGACCCCGCACCGTCCGGAGATACGGGGATGGCGTGGGTCGTCCTTTTCGTCGCGGGCCTCTTCGAGGTCGGCTGGGCCGTCGGGCTCAAGTACACGGCCGGGTTCACGAAGCTGCTCCCCACCGTGGCGTCGGCCGTGTCGATGCTGCTCAGCCTGGGGCTGCTGGGGCTGGCGCTCCGCACCCTCCCGCTCGGCACCGCCTACGCGGTGTGGACCGGGGTGGGAACCATCGGGACCGTCGTGCTCGGCATCGTCCTGTTCGGCGAGCAGGCCACCCCCGCCCGGATGCTCTGCATCGGCCTGATCGTGGCCGGGATCCTGGGACTCAAGCTGGTGTCCCCGCCCTGACGCCGGCGGCCTACCGCTCCCGCGGGGCGCGGGATACGTTGACGGCGCGGAGTCCACTTCCACGCGATCCGGAGAGACGATGAGCGACCAGACCACCGACCTGGCGGCCGTGCGGGCGCAGGCCGCCGCCGAGGAGCGGAGCGCGATCCTGGAGATCGTGGAGCACTGGATGCGCCATCTCGCCCACGGGCACGGGGCGAACGGCGCGCAGGTGCTCCAGCACGTGGCGGACGAGATCCAGCGCCGCGGTCAGAGCGGCTGAACCGCCGCGGCGATCCGGTCCGTCTCCAGGAGATCCCGGAGCTCGTCGGCCAGGCGCTCGCTCTCGGCGACCACGGTCCGCCACGCGCGGATCCGGGCGGCGTCGTCCAGGCGGTAGAAGTCGTTGCGGTCCGGGATCCTGCCGTGCGGCAGCCGGGCGACGAACTCGGCGGAGGGGGCCAGGAGGAGGGCGCGGCGGAAGTTCGCCGGGCGGGCGCGGCGCCACCGGAGCGACCTGTCCAGCCACCCCGGCACCACGTAGGGATAGTAGTGCGGGTAGAGGACGATCCCCTCGCCGGGGCCGAAGTCCAGGTCCGGGTGGTAATCCAGGATCCCGCCGTCGCGGTGGACGCCCTCCGGCGCGCCCGGCACCCGCACCCCGGAGAGCACCAGGGGGATGGAGGCGGAGGCCAGGAGCGCCGGCTTCAGGTTCTGCGCCGTGAGCGGGACGTGGACCGTGGGGAGGTCCGCGAGGCCGCGGAACGGGGTGCGGTCGCCGCAGGCGTGGAACACCACGCGCCGCAGCCGGAGGCCCAGCGTCCGCCGCGCCAGCACGTTCCCCGCCGCCGCAAGCGCGAACGCGGCGAGCTGCGCCGCCGCCCTCTCGCTGGCGAAGAGGCCGCGGCACTCCGTGGCGAGCACGTGCAGGCGCGCCCAGGGGTGGTCCAGGATCTCCTCCGCACCCGTGGGGCCGAGGAGCGTGTCCAGGATCCCGGCGCTCGTCGCCGTCACCAGGGCGGGGGGCGGCTTCGGCGGGTAGCGCTGCTCGACGTACGCCCGGTGGGCGCGGTCCAGCGCCGCGGCGGGGTCGCGCTGCGCCAGGCAGGCCAGGCGCCAGCTCCCGATGGACGACCCGACGAGGTGGAGCGGGCGGGTGCGCGGCGCCTGGAGGAAGCGGCCGAAGAGGAAGCGGTCCAGCCCGGCGAGGACGAGCCACTTGGGACCGCCGGAGGCCCCCGGGACCACGTCCACGTCTTCCGCGCGGAGGCCGCGCTCGCGCACGGTCCGCAGGGCGTCGGGGCCCGCGAGGAGCGTCAGGGAAGAGGATCGCATGGGCAGCCGGTCACGGGTCCGCGGTGGCGGAGCAATGTGCCGGAAGCGCCCTCGCGCCGCAACGACGCGGCGGACACCCGAAACGGGGCAGGGGAGCGATGAAGGTGCTGGTCACGGGGGGCGCCGGGTACATCGGGAGCGCCACGGTTCTGCAGCTGGTCGAGGCGGGCGACGAGGTGGTGGTCTTCGACGACCTGTCGCAGGGGCACCGGGAGGCGGTCCACCCGGACGCCGTGCTGGTGGAGGGCGACCTGGCCGACCGCGCGGCGGTGGACCGGGCGCTGGCGGAGCACCGGCCGGAGGGGATCCTGCACTTCGCCTCGCGCACGCTGGTGGGGGAGTCGATGGAGCGGCCCTTCCTCTACCTGGGGGAGAACGTCCGCAACGGGCTGAACCTGCTGGAGAGCGCGGCGGAGCACGGGGTGCGGCGCTTCATCCTGTCGTCCACGGCCAACCTGTTCGGGCTCCCGGACCGCATCCCCATCGAGGAGGACGCCCCCATCCGTCCGGGGAGCCCGTACGGCGAGTCCAAGTACCTGCTGGAGCGGATGCTTCACTGGATGGACGACCGCTTCGGGATGCGCTACGCGGCGCTCCGCTACTTCAACGCCTGCGGCGCGGTGTCGCCGGAGCGGGGCGAGGACCACGACCCGGAGACCCACCTCATCCCCCTGGTGCTGCAGGTGGCGCTCGGGCAGCGCGAGAGCGTGACCATCTTCGGCGACGACTACGACACCCCGGACGGCACCTGCGTGCGCGACTACGTGCACGTGGCCGACCTGGCGCAGGCGCACGTGCTGGCGCTGCGCGCGCTGGACCGGGGGAGCCGCACCTACAACCTGGGGAACGGCCGCGGCTTCAGCGTGCGCGAGGTGATCGAGACGGCGCGCGCCGTGACCGGGCACCCCATCCCGGCCGTGGTGGGCCCGCGCCGCCCCGGCGACCCGGCCGTGCTGGTGGCGGGGAGCGGCCGGATCCGGCGGGAGCTGGGGTGGGAGCCGCGCCACCCGGACCTGCGCGGGATCGTCGAGAGCGCCTGGGCCTGGCACCGGGCGCACC
>DASYWD010000079.1 GCA_035936415.1 Longimicrobiaceae bacterium | reverse complement strand
GAGAGTGTGGAGGCGAGAGCCGACGCGCTGCAATGCTCCGAGGCGATCGTCTTCATACAGCAAACCCTCCGATGGATGTGACCCATCGGAGGGTTTGTTGCTTCAACTCCCGGACCTCAATCTCCGGGATGACTCATGTTTGTGTTGAGTAAGCGCCCACTCCAGGACTCGGAGATGTAGCTTCATCCGCTTGTCCCGCCCTCGGTCCCGGGGCGCAAACTCTTGCGTTGTCTCGCGATGCGCTGGAACGGGTGCCTACGGGCGCACTTTCGTGGTCGTTTGCTCGCTCACGTCCTGTGCGGTCATCTGTACATCAAAGCGCAACGAGAAGCGCAACGGCGCGAACACCCACTCGCCCCGTGAGGCCGTCCACGAGGTCGGCGCTCGCTGGATCCATCCCCGCCGCCGTGCGGGCCTCAGGCTGGGGGGTAAACCCAACAGCTCTGCCATCACGGGCAATAGTGTTGCGAAAGCGGTCGATTCCGCACGGCCCTCGGATCTGCTAGAGCGTTCGGTGCCGGTAGTGCTCCGGTCCGGGCACCTGTCGCGCCGCCTGACCTAGTACTACAGTTGCACAACTGATGCAGTGAATCGGACCGGATCTACAGCAGGAGGTGGATCATGGTCGAGATGCAGGTGGTGTCGGGCTGGACCGAGCAGTTGGAGGCGCTGGTGCAGCGCCTCGCCCCTCACTTCGCGCGGCGCGAGCCGCGCCGACGGGCTCGCGCTTATCTGGAAGGGCTCCTCGGCCGAGCCGAACGGCGCAACGGCTGGCATCTGGCCGAAGCCGCCGGAGAGGCGACGCCCTACGGGATGCAGCGCCTGGTGGCAAGCGCCTCCTGGGATGCCGCTCAGGTCCGGGATGATCTGCAGCAGTACGTGGTCGAGCACCTGGGCGATCCGGCCGCCGTGCTGGTCCTCGATGAGACGGGCTTTCTGAAGAAGGGCACGAAGTCGGCCGGAGTGGCGCGGCAGTACAGCGGCACCGCCGGACGCATCGAGAACTGCCCGGTGGGGGTATTCCTGGCCTACGCAGCCGCAGAGGGCATCGCCTTTCTGGATCGGGAGCTGTACCTGCCCAAGGGATGGACCGAGGATCGAGCACGCTGCCGGGAGGCGGGGATCCCCGAGGAGGTGAGTTTCGCGACCAAACCCCAGCTCGCGCGCCGTATGCTGGAGCGCGCGTTCGCGGCCGGAGTCCCGCACGCGTGGGTAACGGCCGACGAGGTGTACGGGCAGGATCGGCGGCTACGGCGGTGGCTTGAGGAGCGCAGCCAAGCCTTCGTGCTGGCCATCCCCTGCCAGGAGCGGCGCTGGATCGGGAGCGAGGAAGGAATCCGCGCGGTCCGGGTCGATGAACTGGCTCGCGCACTCCCCCCTGCGGCATGGAAGCGCATCAGTGCAGGGGCAGGTGCGAAGGGAGATCGCCTCTACGACTGGGCCTTCGTCCCGGCGCAGCAGCACGAGGCGAGGCAAGTGCGCCGTCTCCTCGTGCGCAGGAGCCTGGAGGATGCAGAGGATCGGGCCTACTATGCGGTCTTCGCACCCCAGGGCGCCACGCTGGAGGAACTGGTGCAGGTGGCCGGGCGGCGATGGGCCATCGAGATCGCCTTCGAGGCTGCCAAGCAGGAGGTCGGGCTGGATCAGTACGAGGTGCGCAAATGGGAGGCGTGGTATCGCTTCATCACGCTATAGCCCTCTTCGCCCATGCCTTCCTGGCCGTCCAGCGCGCCCGGGCCGAAAAGGGGGAGGCAGCGGCGATGAACTGATCCCGCTTACCGTCCCTGAAGTGCGACGGCTGCTCATGGGCCTGTATCTATGCCCTAACGCACGGGCGGAAGAGGTCCTGGCCTGGTCCGGGTGGAGGCGAAAGCACCAGGCCCGAGCTCGGCAGTGCCACTACCGTACTCGGGCCCGACGACATCTGCAACTGTAGTCTAACGTACTGCCAAACAAACACTTATGCTTGCATGCGATTACTCAGCTGTGAAGACGGTGTGAAAAGCGGTCACCCTTGAGTGCCGCCCTCGACTCCGGCGGCGGCTGAGAAATGCTGACATAACGCTCGTGCTCTGCGGGGTCGCAGGTCCTCTTGGCGCTTGCAGGGAAGCGCGAGAGGCCCGTGTGAACTCCAGCTACGCTCCTTGCGGAAATCAGCCCCGGCCGTGATTACGCGTGGCCGGTGCCGGAAGAGCTTAACGCCTACAGGCACTTCAGCCGAGCAGCGACGAACCGTCGCCGCTTGGCTCCCGCCGACCAGCCCGAATCTAGATCATGACGCGTTCCGCGGCGGCCTCCGTCTACTCTCCCGCCGGATCACGGCTGGAGCGCGGGGGCCCGGTAGGCTCGATCCACGGATTGGAATAGGGGCCCCGCGCCTCGATCCCCGCCCGGCCGCGCCCCGGAGGTCCGGAGCCGCCGGACGGATTCACCTTCTCCGCCGCGCTCTCCTCCACCATGGTCGCGTAGGTGCCATCGCGCGGATCCACTAGTGGTTTGAGTTAGAAATCATTCGGCTGTTTGGCCCGGGTGGTGCCAGACCGGGTATGGTCCCATACTGGAGGGAGCCATGCCTCGAGGACCTCGCCCCACCCCGCTCGCGCTCTCGGAGTCGGACCGAGAGGCACTTCTTCGCCTGGCGCGTCGGCCGAAGACAGCGCAGGCGCTCGCCCTGCGTGCCCGCATCGTGCTCGCGTGCGCGGAGCAGCCCGATACC
>DASYWD010000078.1 GCA_035936415.1 Longimicrobiaceae bacterium | reverse complement strand
GCCCCCGGACCCCGCTGTGTCTTTGCGGGTGTAGGGTGCGTGCTCCCCGCACGACACCTGCATGGGGTGTCGGAACGGGCAGGCAACGCTAGATTGAGACGACCATCCGGGACAGGGCACATGGTTGCACGCGTCTACGTTGAAACCAGCATCATCAGCTATCTGACCGCGCGCCCCAGTCGCGATCTCGTTGTGGCTGGACACCAGCAGCTCACGCTCGACTGGTGGCAGACCCAGCGTCCGCGATTCAGAATTTGCGTATCCCAGCTGGTCGTGCGCGAAGCCAGTGGAGGTGATCCCCAGGTCGCGGGTGCTCGCCTGGCGGTGCTGAACGGCGTTCCGCTCCTGGAGACCCGCCCGGATTCAGTCGCACTTGCCCGGGCTCTTGTCGAGGGTGGACCGCTGCCGAGCAAGGCGGCCGCCGATGCGCTGCACATCGCAGTGGCCGCATCGCATGGAGTGGAATACCTGCTGACCTGGAATTGCAAGCACATAGCGAATGCCGAGATGCGGCCGCTGATCGAACGCATCTGTCGGGGGCACGGGTTCGAGCCCCCCGTGCTCTGCACACCCGAGGAACTCATGGGAGGGTGAGGCCATGTGGAACGACCCCATCGTGGAGGAAACGCGCAGGCTTCGGGATGAGTACGCTTCCCAGTTCGACTACGACCTGGATGCACTCTTTCGTGACCTCAAGGAGCAGGAGCGGAAGAGCGGACGCGAGGTCGTTTCTTTCCCGCCGCGCAAGCCACAGCCAGGAACCTCTCACGCCGCGTAGCTGCGTGCCACCGGGCCGCCCTGACCGGGTCGGCCGGCCGGAGCCGACGGCTACCCCCTCGCCTCCAGCGACCGGATGCGCCCCAGGAACGCGGCCAGCTCGTAGACCCGGAACGCCGCCAGATCGCCGGTGAGCTCCCGCTGGAACGTGTCCAGCCCCTCGCGCTCCAGCGCCTCCATCACCACCCCCAGCGCCTCCGCCACCGTGCGGCGCCCGTCCATGGCTCCCTCGCGCGCCCAGGCCAGGGCGAGCGCCATCGCCCGCGCCTGCGCCGGCTCCACGATCTGCTCCACGGCGCTCAGCTCCACCTCCGCGCTCCCGAAGAGGACGCGCTCCTCAGTGCGCGCGCGGACGTGCACGTCGTGGCGGCCGCGGCTGGGGTCCAGCGAGCCGGGGAGGGGGACGCGCGGGCGGATCGGCGTCCAGGCGCCGCCCTCCCGCCGGCGCGACGTCGGGTGCTCGCCGGCCACGCGCTTCGCGTCCGCGGTCGCCTCCTCCGGGAGAAAGTCGCGCATGGCGACCACCGTGTCCGCCACGTCGAAGTAGTCGCCCGAGCCGCCGACGACCAGCACCGTGGAGACCCCCAGCTCCGCGGCGAGCTGCCGCGCGCGGTCCACGAACGGGGTGATGGGCTCGTGCTCGTCCGCGATCAGCGCCTGCATGCGGGCGTCGCGGATCATGAAGTTGGTGGCCGAGGTGTCCTCGTCCAGCAGCAGGCACCCGGCGCCCACCTCCAGCGCCTCCACGATCGCCGCCGCCTGCGAGGTGGACCCGCTGGCGTTCGCGGTGTGGAAGGCGCGCGTGTCGCCCCCTCCGGGGATGCGGCCGATGAAGTTGGAGATGTCCGTCCCCGCCACCGAGCGCCCATCCTCCGCCCGCACCTTCACCGCCGAGGCGACCGTCACCACCCGCTCCCGCCCGTCCCCCGGGAGGTGGTCGTAGACGCCGCGCTCCAGCGCGCGCAGCAGCGTGGACTTGCCGTGGAACCCCCCGCCGACGATCAGCGTCACTCCCGCGGGGACCCCCATCCCCGTGACGGTCCCCGAGTTGGGCGTCTCCAGCGATACCCGCAGCGACTCCGGCGAGCGGAACGGGACGGAGCGGTCGAAGGGGAGCGGCCGGTCGTCGATCCCGCTGGCGCGCGGCAGGCGGGCGCCGTCCGCGACGAAGGCCACCAGCCCCCGCCCGGCCAGCGCGCCGCGGAGCGCCCGCGCGTCCTCCACGGTCTCCACGTGCAGCCGGAGCGCGTCGGCGTCCAGCGAGGGGAGGAAGAGCGCCCGCTCCACCGCCGCCGGTACGTCGCGCCCGAGCAGCTCCGCCGCCTCGCGCCCCAGGATGGTGCGCCCCCGCGCCGGGAGCCCCACCCGGAACCGCGCCTCCATCGAGCCGTCCTCCTCCACCCGCAGCGCGCTCCGCTCCAGCACCTCCTGCCCCGGGCGGAGCACCGCCAGCTCCCCGCTCTTCCCGGATCCCCGGTCGCCCGAGCGGGCGCCCAGCGCCCGGTGCAGCGCGCGGTTCAGGAAGTCCGCCGCAGCCAGCCGCCGCACCGGCGAGCGCAGCGCCCACTCCGGGAGCCGCGCCGACTCCGGCGGCACCAGTGCGCGCACCCGGCTGGGCTCCGCGAACGGGTCCCCCTGCACGTGGTCGACCACCAGCCGGAACCCCTCCGCCTGGTAGCTCCCCTTCACCCGCTTGTAGTCCCGGTAGCCCCGCCCCTCCAGCCCGCGCAGCTCGCTCTCCAGCTCTTGGATCGTCTCCATCCCCTCCCTTCCGCTTGCGTCCGGCGCCCCGCCGTGCAAGACTCCCGCCGGGCCTTTCTCCATTCTTCATTCTACATTCTTCATTCCCCCTCCCCCATGCCCACCCCCCTCCCCTCCCGCCGCTTCCTCCTCGCCCTGGCCGCCGCCTCGCTCCTGTTCCTCGTGGACGCGCGCCTGGCGCTCGCGGCGGACGCGCTCCTCCTCCTGGCGGCCGTGGCCGACGCCGCGCTCGCGCCGGGGCCGGGCCGCCTC
>DASYWD010000077.1 GCA_035936415.1 Longimicrobiaceae bacterium | reverse complement strand
CGTCGCCAGCAGCGAGTGCCCGCCCAGGGCGAAGAAGTCCTCCTCCACCCCCACGCGCCCGCGCTCCAGCACCCCGGCGTAGATCCCCGCCAGGATCTCTTCCGTGGCGCTGCGCGGCTCCACGGGGCCCCCGCCCTCCTCACCCTCCCCGGCTGCTCCGGGCGCGGGGAGCGCCTGGCGGTCCACCTTGCCGTTGGGCGTCAGCGGGAGCGCCTCCAGCACCACCACCGCTGCGGGGACCATGTACTCCGGCAGCTGCTCCCGCAGGTAGCCGCGCAGCTCCTCCGCCTCCACCTCTCCCGCGGCGTAGGCGACCAGCCGCCGCCTCTCGGGACGGTCCTCCCACACCACCACGACGGCGTCGCGGACCGCGGGGTGCTCCTGGAGCACCGCCTCGACCTCGCCGGGCTCGATGCGGAAGCCGCGGATCTTCACCTGCTGGTCCACCCGGCCCAGGAACTCGATCGCCCCCTGCGCGTTCCACCGCACCCGGTCGCCCGTGCGGTACATGCGTGCGCCCGCCCGGCCCGAGAACGGCTCCGGGAGGAAGCGCTCCGCCGTCTGCCCGGGGCGGTTCAGGTACCCGCGCGCGAGCCCGTCGCCGCCGACGTACAGCTCACCCGGAATACCGGTGGGTACCAGGCAGAGCCCGCTGTCCAGCACGTACAGGCTCGTGTTCGACAGCCCGCGTCCGATCGGCACCGTGGCCGCGCCCCCGGGCACCGCTTCCACCCGATGCCAGGAGCTGTAGGTCGTCCCCTCGGTCGGACCGTAGACGTGCAGGAGCCGCTCGGGGCCGCCCGCCTCCAGGGCCGCGCGCACGGCGGAGGGATCCACCGCCTCGCCACCGAAGAGCACGTAGCGAAGGCCGTGGAAGGCGTCCGGCGCGGTGCGTACGGTCTGGTTGAAGAGCGCGGTCGTCACGAAGATCGTGCTGACCCGCTCCCGGCGCAGCAGCTCCGCCAGCCGCTCGGGGGCGAGCACGACCTCTTTCTCCACTCCCACCACGCACCCGCCGTTGAGCAGCGCGCCCCAGATCTCGAACGTCGCGGCGTCAAAGGAGGTGTTCGACGCCTGTGCGACCCGGTCTGCGGGGGTGAGCTGCACGTAGTCCGTGTTCCTCACCAGGCGCACCACGCCCCGGTGCGGGACGGCGACGCCCTTGGGGCGACCCGTTGAGCCGGAGGTGTAGATCACGTAGGCGAGGGCATCCGCTGGGATCTCGACCTGCACCGGCTTCGCGGACAGGCCGGCGACGTGGCTCTCGGCCTCGTCCAGGCAGACCACTGCGGCGCCGGAGCCGGTGAGCCGCTCACGCAGGTGGCTCTGCGTCAGGAGCATGGAGAGCCCCGCGTCCTCCGCCATGAGCGCCAGCCGCTGCGCCGGGTATGCCGGGTCGAGCGGCACGTAGGCTGCGCCCGCCTTGAGCACCGCGAGCATGGCGACGACCAGCTCGGCCGAGCGCTCCAGGCACAGTCCTACCCGGCTCTCCAGGCCGACACCGTGCGTCCGGAGGTGGCGGGAGAGACGGTTTGCGCGCTCTTCCAGCCCGGCATACGAGACGTCCTCGCCCGCGAAGCGCAGGGCGACCGCCTCCGGGGCGCGCGCCGCCTGCTCGGCGAAGAGCCCGGGAATGCAGCGCTCCCGGGGGTAGTCCGTGGCCGTCGCGTTCCACTCCGTCAGCAGCCGCACGCGCTCCCCGGCACCCAGTACCTCCAGTTCGGTCACGGGTCGCTCCGGCGCGCCGACCACCCGCTCCAGCAGCACCGCCAGGTGGCCGGCCATGCGCTGGACCGTCTGGACGTCCCACAGCTCGGCGCGGTAGAGGATGGCGCCTCTCAGGCCCCGCTCGCCTTCGTCCATCTCGAGCGTGAGGTCGAACTTCGCGACTCCTTCACCACCCGTGTCCAGCGGCTCCGCCTGGAGGCTGCCCAGTCGCAGCGCGCTGCGCTGGTTGTTCTGCAGCGAGAACACGACCTGGAAGAGCGGCGAATGGGCCAGGCTGCGCTCGGGCGCCAGCTCCTCGACGAGGCGCTCGAAGGGGAGCTCCTGGTGGGCATAGGCCCCGAGCGTCGCCTCGCGCACTCGCCCCAGCAG